>JAATEZ010000028.1 GCA_015655485.1 Lactobacillales bacterium
AAATGCCTGGCGGTGTTCCTGTCGCAGCTACTGCCATTGGCACAGCAGGAGCCACAAATGCGGGTTTATTGGCAGTCGAAATTTTGGCAGTCAATGACGCGGGACTGGCTGATAAACTGCAGGAAAAACGTGATCGGATGGAAAAAAATGTGATAGAAAGCAGTGATCAACTTGACTAACTTGATTCTTCCCGGACAAACAATTGGAATAATAGGCGGGGGCCAATTGGGACGCATGCTGACCTTTTCCGCGAAATCAATGGGCTTTAGAGTGGGTGTTTTGGATCCGACTTCAGATTGTCCGGCTGCGCAGGTGGCAGATTGGCATATCGTCGCATCGTTTGATGATCGGAAGGCTCTAGTTAAACTAGCTGAAAAAGCTGATGTTCTAACTTATGAGTTTGAAAACGTGGATGTCGATACTTTGCATTCGATTGAAGAAGAGATTCCTGTTCCTCAAGGAAGTGATTTGTTAGCCATCACACAGGACCGGTTAATGGAAAAAGCTTTTTTAGAGAGCAATAATATCAATATTGCTCCTTATGAAACGATCGTAAATATCACTGATATCGAAGAAGTGATCGACGGGATCGGTTTCCCCTGTGTCTTAAAAACGACTCGAGGCGGTTATGATGGCAAAGGCCAGCATGTGATGAGAAGTGTAGCTGATATCCAGGGCTGCATCCCGCTTTTGAAGACAGGAACCTGTGTTTTGGAAGCCTGGATCCCATTTGAAAAAGAAATTTCTCTGATGGTCGCAGCTAATGGGCTTGGAGATATCCGTACTTTTCCAGTAGTTGAGAATATTCATCGACAAAATATTTTACATGAAACACTGGCTCCTGCAAAAGTGAGTGAAGAAGTGATCGAGGAAGCAGAACGGATCGGCCGAGTGACAGCTAAAAGTTTGAATTTGCGCGGAGTTCTGGGAATTGAAATGTTTTTGGATACGGCAGGCGGGATTTATGTGAACGAATTGGCACCAAGGCCGCATAATTCAGGGCACTATTCCATTGAAGCTTGTAATATGTCGCAATTCGAAGCGCATATCAGAGGAATCTGCAACTGGCCGTTATCTGAAGTGAAATTATTATCTCCGGCTGTTATGGTCAATATTTTGGGTGAGCACTTGATTGATTCGATGGTACAGATCCCGGAAAAACCGAATTGGCATTTTCATTACTATGGCAAGGCTGAGGCCAAGTTTGGCCGAAAAATGGGCCATGTCACAGTTTTAACTGAAAATATTGAAGATGAATTGAAAGAAATCGAAGCATCTAAAATCTGGGATTAAAAATGTTGCGGTGAAAGTATTAAGCAAAAACAGAGGAGCAAAAAGAATGATCGAACGATATACACGTGCTGAGATGGGAGCGATCTGGACAGATCAGAATCGTTATCAAGCTTGGTTGGAAGTTGAAATTTTAGCGGATGAAGCATGGGCTGAAATGGGTGAGATCCCCAAAGAAGATGCTGAAAAAATCAGAAAAAATGCCACTTTTGATGTGGAACGTATCTTAGAGATCGAGGAAAGCACGCGGCACGATGTCGTGGCTTTTACGCGTGCCGTATCAGAATCATTAGGGGCGGAAAGAAAATGGGTCCATTATGGTTTAACCAGTACCGATGTTGTGGATACTGCCTATGGATATTTATTAAAGCAGGCCAATGATATTTTGCGGAAAGATTTATTGCAATTCACTGAAATTATTGGTAAAAAGGCGAAGGAATACAAGTATACAGTGATGATGGGACGGACTCATGGAGTTCATGCGGAACCTACGACTTTTGGATTGAAGTTGGCGCTGTGGTATTCTGAAATGAAGCGGAATATAGAACGCTTTGAACATGCCGCCAAAGGTGTAGAGGCAGGAAAAATCAGCGGGGCTGTGGGTACTTTTGCCAATACACCGCCTTTCGTTGAAGCTTATGTATGCGGAAAATTAGAGATCCGCGCGCAGGATATCTCTACGCAGGTTTTGCCGCGTGATCTGCACGCGGAATATTTTTCAGCCATGGCCCTGATCGCTACCAGTATTGAAAAATTTGCCACTGAAATTCGTGGACTGCAGAAGTCCGAGACACGTGAAGTAGAAGAATATTTTGCCAAAGGACAAAAAGGTTCTTCAGCAATGCCGCATAAACGCAATCCGATCGGGTCTGAAAATATGTGCGGTTTGGCGCGCGTGATCCGAGGCCATATGGTTACAGCTTTCGAGGATGTGGCCCTTTGGCATGAACGGGACATCTCTCATTCGTCAGCAGAGCGGATCATTATTCCAGATACTACGATTTTATTAGATTATATGTTGAATCGTTTTGGAAATATCGTAAAAAATTTGACGGTCTTTCCTGAAAATATGTTGCGCAACATGAATGCGACGTTTGGCTTGATATATAGTCAGCGAGTGTTACTAAAATTGATCGATCACGGTCTATCGCGAGAAGAGGCCTATGATTTGGTACAGCCTAAAACAGCTTATGCCTGGGACCATCAAACCGCTTTTCGGCCGTTGCTTGATGAAGACGCCGAGATCACTTCCATCCTTTCGAAAGAAGATTTGGATGATGCTTTTGACTATCACTATCATCTTAAAAATGTGGACACGCTTTTTCGTAGAGTTGGTTTAGAAGAGAAATCCTGATTTAAACAAAAACACCATTTTATTATTTAATTGCGAATGAAAGCTTCTACTAAATTCATGATTCCAAAAATCATTAGGTAGAAACCAATCAAAAATGAAATAGTAAGAGCGGAAGCGACTGGATTAAACAAAAGCGAAAAACCAATGATGATCCCTAATATATTGAGGATGATCGTAAACCAATAATAGCCGCTGCCAAGAGATCGCGCGATTTCTGAGGTGAACAAACCTTCAATGGAGTCAATAATAAACCAAATGGCAAAAATAAATGGCAGGGTTGAGACACCGACATTAATATTGAATAATAATAGCAGGCCTAAAATAATATCAACGACTCCTACTATGGTTAATGATGTGGCCTTAAATCCGGTCAAATCATTGATCCGATTTCGAACAAAAATATCAAACAATCCTTTTAAAACAGCTATGATCCCAAAGAAAATGGTGATAGTGATCAGACTTCCAACAGGGTTTCTAAATGCAATTAAAGAGGCAAAAATGAACAAAGACCCTAAAAATAAATGTTTCCAGCTAAAAGATGAGGCTTTTTTTTCCATGTCAACAACTTCTTTCTTTTTTATAATTTAAGTATACACGCAATTAGCACTCTAGTAAAGCAAGTGCTAATTTTTTTTTTTTGCTTTTAAAAATATTATTCAGCA
>JAATEZ010000048.1 GCA_015655485.1 Lactobacillales bacterium
TCATGAACACTGACACTTTCAATACCATAAAGTTCCAAACCATTGCTTTCAATTTCTTTTTTTAACGCCTGAATTTCTTCAGCTTCCCATATTTCGCCCGTCTGTTTGTTGTGAAGTGTGCTGATGACCCCTTTGATGCCAGGAATTTGACGGATTTCCTTTAAAGAAACAGAATCATATCCTTTGCCATACCATCTGAAGCTCATTTGCATCCTTATTTCCTCCCCATATAATAAAATTCCTTTATTTTTTTATCAAATAACTCCCAAAATCAATTGTGCAGCTGTATGAATATTTTCTTGGTTGATCGCTGTCTTTCGTATACTGCTTTCATAATTGATTTGAATCGTTTTATCGACAATTCTTCCAGAGGTCACTATTAGTAAATTTTCAGATAAAAACCGTTGCCTATTTTCCCCGAATTTGGCGAGGGGCAATACTGTTCCTGTATGTTTTTGATAAAAAGATTCTTTCTTATTTTTTTCAAAGAAAGAATCTGAAAGAAGCATAAGCAGCTTATCTTCACTGCCAACAGAATCTAGCATAATAATTTTTTTGCAGCGTAATTTGGTTTGCACTATCTTCAAAAAAAGGTCCTCTTGAACAGACTGCAGACAACCAAAATCATAAAAAACAAAAGCAACTTTCTTTTTTTGCTTCTCGGTTAGTTTTTCAGCAATAAGCAAAGTAGTAATAATACTGGAAGTATTTCTGACTAAATTAAATTTTTTCGCTCCGCCACGGTTAAAATGAACCAAAATATAGAAAAAAATACTGATTAACAAAAAAAATAAAACCTTCTCCTTTGTAAATCCCCCAGTAAAGTCAATACTTTTTTGGATGAATCTAATCAGGAAAAAACCGGCAGTCGCCGCAATAGACGTAAAAATCGTTGAAAATAATAATTTTTCCTTTTGCAATGTTTTTTTTGAACCAAATAAGCAATATGGTCTGGTTTTTATTGTCTTATTTGGTGTATCAAAATAGGTCAGCAGAACGGTTTCCGCTTGCTCCACGTTTCCGGCTGTAAATGCATATTTTTTAGAAAAAAGTTTTTTTTCACTGGAAACTTTTACTGAGAAACCCATTTTTTTGAAATCAAGCATTAAACTCCCTAAAAATTTTCTCTTTTCACGATCATAGAATCTTCTGCCTAAAGCAATACCGTATTTTAAAATCCAATCTTTTATTTCAGTCATTTTGAGTTCTTTTTTTCTCCTTGAATTATCTTGACCAAAGGCTAGATTACTCTGCCTCCTGACATAAATTTGTCTCCAAAATTATTTAACATTTCTTTAAATAAACTTAAAAAAAGCTCAATAGATTGTCTTTATATTTTGTTAACCCAATCTATTGAGGCCTAATGACTTGAATCAGGGCAGCAAGTTTATTGTTTCAGCCCTACTTCATCAAGTAATTCTTTAATACTTTCTTTCCCAGTACTCATTGCTAATAAATACAATTCATCGAGTGAATTTACTTGCGTATTACGACTGGAAAGAATTTCTAAAACCATAGGGAGATTTACACCTGTCACCACTCTGATAGAATGATTTTCGCTATGCAGTCTATTTACCAGCATTGCCGATACATTATAAGGAGTGGCTCCAAATAAATCGACAAAAACAAGCACGCCATTTCCATGGTCTAGTTGGATGATTTTTTGATAAAACCTATTTTTAAATGCTTCAAAATCTTCCTCTTCAAAGAAGCCTAACGCCGCAAATTGTTTGTTTTCCCCCATGATCAGGGATACACTTTCTTTTAATCCTTCTGCCATTTTCCCATGGCTGACCACTAAACATCCAATCAAATTTCATCTCTCCCATTCATAAAAAACGAATATATTCCTTTTTATTGCTTTTATCTTTTATCCCATTATCTTAACGGCTTCCTCAAGATTCACTTTTTTTGTAGAAGGAATCGCTTGAAAGTAACTGATAACTTTATAATCATCGGATAATTTTTTCAACATTTCTAATTGCTCCTTAGTAATGGAGACAGATTTTATAATTGAAGTAGTATCCGGCTTTCTGGAAATAGCGCAAATATTCAATTCAATGACTGGTATGCCTGCTTGAATCAATTTGAAAAAAGTTTCTATCGTTCGAGCAATCATAATAACCTTGAAATTTTCAAAACTCGTTTCCATCCAATAGTCCAAACATTTTTTTTCACTAAAAATTTTGATCTGCAGTCCCGTTCTAGTTCCAGAATTCAGATAAATATTTTTCATAAAATCATCTTCAGCTACTTGATCATCCACTACAAAAATAGCATTGGCCCCCGATTTTTTTGAAAGTTGCGTCATTACTTGACCGTGAATCAATCTTTCATCCACTCTTGCTAATAAAATTTTCCCCATTTCTCCACCTCATTCTCTTTTATAAAATTCCCAATGCACCAAGTATGCCTAAAATAATAGTCAAAGCAACCAATGCACGTGTTATTTTCATATCCTTTTTGATGAAGTAAAAATAAACGGCTCCAATAGCTACTAAGGGTAATAATCCTGGTAGAACGGTATCCAAGATGTCTTGAAGAACAAATTTTTTGCCGGATATCGTCCACTTTAACGTGGAAGAAACTTTGACATAATTGGCACCTAAAACGCCCATCATAAACAACCCAAGAATAGATAATGCTTCAACTAATCCTTTCATTCTTCTGCCGCTAACGATCTCCGTTGCTGCTTGCCGGCCTAACTTAAAGCCCAAAAGAGAAAAGTAAAGTCCCATAAGTATCTGATAAGAAGCAAATGCTATGAAAGGAGCAATAGCACCAATCGCCATCCCTTTTTGTGCCCAAGGCAAGGCAATGGCTATAAAAATATATTGAACGGTACCAGAATCGATTGAATCTCCGATACCAGCTAAAGCACCCATCAAACCAGCTTTAGTATTGTTGATTAAATCATCGATTTCTTCCGTTTCTTCGCCATTTTTCAACTGCTTACTTCGTTTATCTTCTAATGAAGCAATAATTCCAAGTATGGTACCGCCGCCCCAGGAAATTTGTGTGTTATAAAAAATAGAATGGCGCTGATAAGCTTTTTGAAGCTCCTTTTTGTCTGGATATAATTTTCTGAGCATTGGCATCAGTGCCCATAATAAGGCTGATGCAAGATAGCGGTCAAATGAATGCGAAATCGCATTGGCAAAATACCATCTGAACCAGCCCTTTCTGACATCCGTTTTAGTAATTTCATTTGATACTGTCTGATTTTGTATTTCCCCTTTTTCCATCGTTATTGGCCTCCTTCTGATTCAGTAACCGCTTCATTTTTAAGTAATACAAAAATTGCGGCAATCAAAATGCCAATTACTGCATAGGTCAACATGGTGATATTTAAACTACTAAGAGTAATAGTCAGAAAATAACCTAATAAGAAAAATGGAATATAGCTTTTCTTCCCAATGACGTATACCGTAACTGCAATTCCAATAGCTACGAGCCCGCCGCCAATAACCGTTAATACGTGGAAAACAAGACTGCTGGAATTTGCATTGACCAGATTTGCAATAAAAGGTGCACCAAATTTTAAAGCCACAAACATAAATGGTGCAAAAAGAACTAATGAAATCAAAAACGGATACAAAATAGCGGCTCTGGAAATTTCTTTTTCATTCATTTTTTCAACACCTCGATCGGCAAAACGATTGATGAAGGTATTAACAAATAAACGAAACTGGTATAAATATCCGCCCAAAAGCCCCACAGGAACTGCCACTGCCACTGCGGCCTTTGGATCCATTCCGCCCAACAATGCAACAGGAACCGCGATAGCCGCAGCAACACACGGTTCTGACGGCATTTGTCCTCCCGGTGCAAAAACTCCCATATAAATCAATTGAATAGCTGCGGTAATTTTTAACGCAGTGCCCACATCTCCTAAAACAATGCCACAAACCAATCCAGTCATCATCGGTGAAAAACGCAAATTTGTCGTAGCACCGCCTAACAAAATCCGTGATTCTACTAACGCCACCCAAAGTGCTATGATCAGCGCTTGACCTGTACTCATTTCCATAGTCGATCCTCCTATATAATTGTTTGTTATCTTTGTTGATTAAGATTTTTTTATTTGACTTTAAAAGAGCTACCATTCGGAAATGGATCCGTCATAAGTCTTCCAGCTTGGATTGGACCAAACCAAACCTTCTTGAGCGATTTCTTCGACTCTCTGTTCATCCATTTCAATTCCCAATCCCGGTTTTGTCGGTATTTGTACAAAGCTGTCTTTAAATTCAAAAATTTCTTTATTGGCAACAAAATCCAACAAATCGAAACCACGATTATAGTGGATACCCAGACTTTGTTCTTGAATAAAAACATTAGGACTGCA
>JAATEZ010000060.1 GCA_015655485.1 Lactobacillales bacterium
AGAAAATTGATTCTTCTTTTTTAGCAAACCGTTAGAAACTATCGTTTTTGCAAGGAGGGAAAAAGTATGAGCACCATTGATCGCTATAAACGAGTAGATATTTCAAAAAACAATGCTCTTTTTTCAAATTTTCGAACCATTATCGAAACTGCTTTTTATGGTAACAATCTTACTGAAGTTCAAACAGTGAGACAGGCCTATGAATTGGCCGTTAAATCTTCTGGAACAATAAAAACGGACTTGCCAATCTATCGGCCAAAGGAATGGGATCTTCCAGGAGACAGCAAAGTTTTAGTCGAAAATACCGGCCAAGTAGTTGGCCGCACTGCTTTGGCCCGACGCGTGATCGGGCATCCCGGAATCAACGCTGGCTATTATGCCGGTATTCTTAGAGAAGCCATCTATCAGGGAAGTCAGACTGCCTTTTATCACTGCAGTATCGTTGTTGGACTCGACCCGTCCTTTATGATAAAAAGTCATTTGATGCTTCCGGCAGGCTTTGAAAATAATCTCTACTCCTATCTGCTGAATTTTCAAATCATAAATAATTTTTATGAAGAACTTTATCATTCCTCCGCTCCTTTCGAAGAAGGAGATATTTATATTTATAATGATCCCAGATGGAGCCATCCGGATTTTCCTGACGGATTGGTTTTGTTTGATCCGGATCACAATGCCGCTGCTGTTTTAGGCTTGCGCTATTTTGGCGAATTAAAAAAAGCGACCCTCACTCTGGCCTGGAACATCGCCCATCGGCAAGGCTTTGTTGCCTGTCACGGCGGCATGAAACAGTATCATGACCCAGACAAAAAGACTGCTTATACAATGGCTGCTTTCGGCTTATCCGGATCGGGCAAGTCAACGATCACACTGGCTGAGCATCCGGGCTTCTATCCAGTGACAGTCTTACATGATGATGCCTTTGTTATTTCTAAAGAAATAGGATCTTCTGTCGCTTTAGAACCGGCGTATTTTGACAAAACACAAGATTATCCGCTGGCTTCAAAAAATTCCGATTACTTTCTTACTGTTCAAAATGTAGGAGTCACCTTAGATGAGACGGGGAAAAAGGTATTGGTCACTGAGGATATCCGCAATGGTAACGGTCGAACTGTGAAATCGCGTTTTTCAACTCCCAACCGCGTAGACATCATTCCTCAAAAAATCGATGCAATTTACTGGATCATGAAAGACGATTCTTTACCGCCTCTTGTTCGTATTGAAGACCCGATACTCGCTACTGTATTTGGCGTGACCTTAGCAACAAAAAGAACGACTGCTGAAAATGTTCAACCTGATGTGGATCTCGAACAAATCGTCATTGAACCTTTTGCAAATCCTTTTCGGATCTATCCGTTAGGAGAAGATTATACTGATTTTCGCGACCTTTTCGAACAAAAAAAGGCAGAATGCTATATTCTGAATACTGGATTTTTTAATAAAAAGAAAATCACGCCCAAGATCACTTTAACAAGCATCGAAGCGGTAGTAGCTCAAAAATACAGTTTTAAACCGATGGGGCCCTTGACTGCTGTGAGTTATTTACCCATTGAAGGATACATCCCAGACTTTAGCGATCGGCAGTACTTAAAAAAACTTAGAAAAAGCATGGAGACCAGATCAGCCTTCATTCAAGACGTAAAAGAAAAAAATAATGGGTATGATGCCTTGCCGGAAGAAACTTCATTGCTTCTACAGCGTCAGATCCTTGAGTTAGAATCTGCGCTAAAACAGGAAGCAGTCAAGAACAATGAAATCAAGGATGGGAAAGAGTATAATGGAATTTGTGGCAATAATAATAAAGCGAGGAAATAAATATGTCTTTTGATGGTGTTTTTACGCACTGCATCACCCAGGAATTGCAACATGAACTGCTTTTAGGCAGAGTCACAAAAGTCCAACAACCTTATGCAAATGAAATCGTCCTCGTGATCCGCAATAAAGGAAAAAATAAAAAATGACTATTATCTGCTCATCCGAGTTACGCCCGAGTCCAATTAACCGCTATTCCCTATCAGAATCCGGCCATGCCGACAAATTTTTGTATGGTTTTACGAAAATATTTAGATGGGGCAAAGATTGAGTCCATTTCACAAGTTGAAAATGATCGTGTTTTGCATTTTACCTTCTCTAACCGCAATGAGCTGGGAGATATTGAAAATATCGTCCTGATCGTAGAAATAATGGGACGTCATAGTGCGATCATTTTAATGAATAAAGAAAGCCGCAAAATTTTAGATTGCATCAAACATGTGGGAACCTCCCAAAATACTTATCGTACCTTACTTCCGGGTGCAGACTATATTGATCCCCCTAAGCAGACGCAACGAGATCCTTTTAAAGTTGATGATGAGTGGGTTTTTCAAAATCTATCCAAAGCCGAAAATCTGGATGGAGGTTATCTTCAGCAACATTTTCAGGGGTTGGGAAGTGATACAGCTCAAGAGATCGCTTATCGTCTGAAAAAGAATTCTAATGAAAAAATGGCGACGTGGCAGAAATTCTGGCAAGAGATCACCGAAAAACCGGTACCGACTCTTAGCAGAAGTCATGAAAAAGAATTCTTCACACCTGTTTTTTATCAATTTCTTGGAACAGATGCAGCAGTCTACGATTCTTATAGCCAACTTCTTGATGCTTTTTATGAAGGCAAAGCTGAAAAAGATCGCGTTAAACAGCAAAGCGGCCAACTGCTGAAAAAAATTCAGACTGACTTGAAACGAAATCGATCCAAGTTGAAAAAGTTGCAGCGTTCCCTTAAGGATACAGAAAATGCGGAAGAGTTTCGGAAAAAAGGAGAACTCTTGACGACTTTTATGGCGCAAGTTCCTCGGGGAGCCGCAGAGGTGTCTTTATCAGATTATTATAATGAAGATAAACCCTTAACGATCAAGACGGATCCTGCCTATTCTCCCGCTCAAAATGCACAGAAATATTTTCAAAAATATCAAAAATTAAAAAAATCGGTCCATATCGTTCAAGACCAAATAGACCAGACCCAGCAGGAGGTCCAATATTTAGAGTCTGTGATCAGTCAGCTGGAAATCGCCACGCCTAAAGATGTTGAACTGATCCGGGAAGAACTGCTTCAAGAAGGGTATATAAAAAAACGCAGGCATGGCGACAAAAAGAATCAAAAACCCAGCCAACCGGAAAAGTTTGTCGCATCAGATGGAACCCTTATTTTAGTTGGAAAAAATAATTTGCAAAATGACAAACTGACTTTAAAAACAGCGCGAAAAACTGATATTTGGCTGCACGCCCAGAAAATTCCCGGTTCACATGTGATTATTCAAAATGATCAGCCGAGTCAGGAAACTTTGATCGAAGCTGCGATACTTGCCGCTTATTTTTCAAAATATCGTCTTTCCGCTTCCGTACCCATTGACTACACAAAAGTCAGAAATGTTCATAAGCCCAACGGCTCTAAACCAGGATATGTCATTTACGAACACCAAAAGACCTTATTCGTTACCCCAACCAAAGAACAAGTCGAAAAATTACAAAAATAATTTTTCGGCTTGCTCTTTTATTATTCTGCCCAACTTTGTTCAGACCTTCAAGGACTATTTTTTTTGCACAGCGTTCTCTAATAATCTAATATAACTTTCTCCCAAATCACTCAATTGGCGAT
>JAATEZ010000002.1 GCA_015655485.1 Lactobacillales bacterium
AATGGAGAATCTCCCAAAATATTTATTGGCCAGAGAGGTTTTTTTGATACCTATTTAGATTGGTCAGAATTATTTAAAATCCACGGTAGTATTGAAGACTCCTCATCAATTGTAATTAATTCAAAGGACTATGACCTTTATGATAAAAATTCAATACTAATCAGTGCAAAAATTCTTTCAAGTATGATTGATTCTCCCATATTCTTTTTTGGTTATTCATTAACTGATCGCAATGTAAGAAAGCTGCTTTCTGATTTTTCCTCACAACTTCCGAAGGAAGATACAAGAAAAACGGCGAATCGAATAACAATCGTTGAATATAAACAGGATATAAACGAAATAATGGAAGAAATAATTAACGATCAAAGTTTAGAATGTAATTTCACATATATTCGAACAGATAATTTCAAAAAAATATTTTCTGAGCTTTGCAAAATAGATGAAGGGCTAACGCCTGCAGAAGTGCGTAAGTATCAAGGTACAATAAAAAAACTAGTCTTAGCTTCCGGACAAAAAGGAAGCTTAGATTCTGTTCTTCTGTCACCTTCAGAGTTAGAGAATATAAGCGACCAAATTGATCAGGACAAACCAATTATTCTAGCATTAGGAAATAAAAAATATTTATATGTTTTTCCTGATCTAGTAAGCTATATAAAAGATTATTTATATGAAGAAAGAAATATAATGCCGGGAATTGCCTTAGAATTTATAGCGAAAGAAAATCCTAACACTCGTACTCCCTTTTCTAGATATATTAAGGAAAATGAATGGTTAGATTTAGATATCAGTGAAGACTGCAAACAAAAAATTACTAAAAAAATAGTTTTGTTGGGAAATTTAGATAGAACTATCAACTCCGTTCCAAAATCATGCAAACATATTTATTCAAGCTTGGAAGACATCTTTAAAACAACATATTCATTAGGAACAAAAATAAATTTAGTTACCTATAATATTCAAAGGATGCCTATTGAAAATTTAAAGGATTATGTATTAGGAGAGGCTTTTCAGAAATTTGAGGAAGCTACAAGAGAAAAACAAAGTAATCTAAAAAGTGTATTAAGAAGACTATTTTTTGCATATGACTTGTTACAAAATGGTAATTTAAATTAAAAAAGCATAAGCTGTTCTCATCCAGCCCACCTAAAATGGAAAAGATAAAAACAGCTTATGTTTCGACGAGAAAGCCATAAGGTAATACCTACCTCGAGTAGATAAACCTAATTTCCACTATATTTTACAACTTTTTTTTTTTAATTTCAATAATATCGGCTTAAAAGATGTAGAATTTTTTTCAGCCAAAAAAAGAACGTATATTCGTATTCATTTAAAGAGAATACGACTTTTCTCTATTTTACTTACTCGTGATCCACATCATCGTTAAATGTTGAATTTTTTCAATACAAATACGAAAAAGCGTTTTTCATGGAAAGTCTTTCCAAAGCATAAAGGAGAATAGGACCTGAAAATATATAAATGATTCTCCAAAAATCAGGAGAGTGAAAGCTATGGCTAAGAAAAGAAACATTGATCCCCGTGTCAAACCTTATCAAAACAAAAAAGGAGAAACCTTATATTCTTTTCAGATTTATGTTGGCATCAATCCCGTTACTGGTAAAAAATTAAAAACACGCCGAAGAGGGCTTAAAACTAAAGAAAAAGCTGACGCAGAGTTGAAAAGACTTGAACTATCTATTGAAAATGGGGAATATGAATCTGGAAAAACAACAAGCAAAAAATTTTCAGAAATATATGATTTATGGTATGAACAGTATAAAGAAACTGTCAAAGAAAGTACATTGATCCAAACAGATATTTCCTTTAAATATCATATCACTCCAGTTTTTAAAGATATTTATGTGGATAAAGTAACAGTACAGTTCTGTCAAAAAGCAGTGAACAAATGGGCAAAGGAAGCACCCAAACGCTTCTCACGTCATAAAAATTATTGTGCAAAAGTTTTTGACTATGCCATTTCGTTGGGAATCATGCAAGACAACCCCATGCGCAAAATCATAAACCCTTCTCCTAAAAAAGAAATAGAAACCAAAGTAGAAAATAAAATAAATTTTTATAGTAAAAAAGAGCTACAGCTCTTTTTGGATTGCTCAAAAGATTCTTACACCTATCGCGATTATACTTTTTTTAGATTATTGGCTTATAGCGGTGTAAGAAAATCTGAGGCATTGGCTCTAACTTGGAATGATATCAGCAATGTGAAAAAACAAATCAGAGTAAACAAAACCGTTGCGATTGGGATCAATAAAAGATTACTCGTTCAATATCCTAAGACAAAAAACAGTGATCGGATCGTTACGATGGACCAAGATACTTTGGACGTTCTATCAAAATGGCGAACGATCCAAAAAGAAAAAATGGAAAAATTAGGCTATCAAACATTGAAACCAAATCAACTTGTTTTCTCTAACAATAAAAATGGACTGATACAGCCTTCAACACCGAGCCGCTGGATGCGGACCATTTACCGAGACCATTCTGAAATAAAGAAACATATTTCCGTGCATGGGTTTCGACATACCCATGCAAGCCTGTTATTTGAATCGGGTGCGGACATAAAAGACGTTCAAGAACGGTTGGGCCATGCGGACATTTCTACAACTATGAACATCTATACCCATGTCACCGATTCAAAAAGAGATTCATCTGCAGAAAGGTTTGCAAAATTTATGAAGGAAAATAAAAGCAAGAAGGGGAGCCAAAAGGAGAGCCAAAAAAATAAGGGTTCCAGGAAAAAATCCTGGAACTCTTGATATCATTGAAGCGGGTGACGGGAATCGGACCCGCGACGAAAGCTTGGGAAGCTCTTATTTTACCACTAAACTACACCCGCAAAGCTTACTTTTAATAGTATACAGCTAGAATTTGCCATTTTCAACTATATTCTAGCTTTTTATTCCAATTTTATCCCACCAGTTCTTTTATTCAGCAATTTTATCCAATTGTCTCTCACAAAAAGTGCGCAGGCAATTATCAAATCGCAAAAAGATCTGTTGGAACATCAGGATCTGTGTCATAGACTGAAAAATCCCGTCCTACACCAAGATCATGTTCTTTTAAAATCGATTCCATTGTCAAATGTGCCAGTTCTTTAAGATTATTTTCTTTGCTTAGATGCCCTAAAAATATTTTTTTTGTTCTATTTCCTAATACATCCGTCATCACTAAAGCCCCGTCATCATTAGATAAATGGCCTTTGTCCCCTAATATTCGTTGCTTCAAGCTCCAAGGATAGCCGCCCATCCGCAACATTTCCAAGTCATGATTGCTTTCCACCAGATAAGCATCAGCATTACGAACAACACCACGGACTCGATCACTGCA
>JAATEZ010000009.1 GCA_015655485.1 Lactobacillales bacterium
ATCTCCAATAATAATATGATCTCCTGCCTGAAACAGACTGAAAGTGGTATGCAAGGCAGCTAGTCCTGAGGCGAAGGCTAAACCTTGAGTACCTCCTTCAAGGTCCTTGATCAATTCCTCTAGAGCATGTCGAGTCGGATTCCCTGATCGTGAATATTCATATCCTCTGGTGACACCTACTTTGTCTTGCTTGAAGGTAGAAGTTTGATAGATAGGGACACTGACTGCACCGGTCGTACTGTCAGTACTGATCCCGCCGTGGATCACAGTTGTTTTAAAATTCATTATTATTGCTCCAATCATAGATTTTTTTTGATAAATAACGTTCACTGCTGTCTGGAAAGACGACAGCGATTCGACTTTTTTCAGGAAGTTCTTTAGCTAATTCAAGGCTGGCAGCAAAAGCGGCTCCGCTAGAACTGCCAACAAGCAAGGCACATTTTTGGGCTAACTGCTTGACGTAATAAAAGGCAGCTTCATCAGGTATCGTAAAAATATGGTCAATGATCTCGTTAGAGAAAAAAGGAGGAACGTTTTCAACGCCGATACCTTCAGTCGCATGAGCATGAGGCAGCCCGCCATTTAAAATTGATCCGGAGGGTTCTACTACAGCAGTTTGGATCGCTTCATTTTTTTCTTTTAAATATTGAGCAGTTCCAGCGAACGTGCCTCCGCTGCCGGCTCCGGCAACAAAGGCTGTAATTTCAGGCAGATCTTGATAAATCTCTGGTCCCAAAGAGTGATAATAGGTTTCAGGGTTTCGTGGATTTTCAAATTGCAGCGGTAAATAGCTGTTAGGCATTTCTTCATTTAAAGCATGTGCTCTCTCAATAGCGCCCTTCATTCCCTGCGAACTAGGACTTTCAATGATTACGGCTCCCAAAGCTTTCATTAAATCTTTTTTTTCTTGACTGAATCCGCTGGGAACGATAAAAATAGTCTTCAAACGATACTTTTGTGCCGCCAGAGCGAGACCAATCCCGGTATTTCCTGCTGTTGGTTCGATGATCACGGTTTCCTTATTGATCTCTCCCTTGGCAAAAGCAGTCTCAATAAGATATTCTCCGAGACGATCTTTCACGCTGCCGCCGGGGTTGAACATTTCCAATTTAGCGAAAATCCTGCATTGATTTGGAATAGGGAAGGCGGAGATTTCTAAAAGCGGGGTCTGGCCAATCAATTGCTGTGCAGATCGATATATCATTTTTTTCACTCCGTTTCTAATAATTGGTAGAAAGAAAAATAGAAAACAAAAAAGAGGAAATGATTTTTGATCATTTCCTCTTTTTTCGTTTGTCTAGTTAAAATCAATGACAGAGCAAAATTAACGTTGTCTATCATTACGAGAAAATAGATGAGGAAAATGATTGTTTGAAGTTTTAGACACAGCAAAATACACAGTACAACAACACACTGAGCCAATAACAATTCTATTGTTGATGTTAAAGTTTGCTAGAGTCATCATTTTCTCCTATTCCGCTTCTCTTTCGTTTAGTATAAAATTCTAAGAATTATTGTCATAATACGGCAGCAAAGAGCACTTGTCAAGATAAATTGATCATTATAATTTTAAAAAAGGAGTTCTATCTCTAGGGCTATTATAAAAAAATCAAGGCAATAATATAGAAAAAAAGCCGTATCTTCTCGAAAAAAATCATAAGAATTATTTTTTTGTGATCGTTATGGCTTGATTTCCCATTTGCTTAAATGCCGCTTCAAAGTCCTCACGGTCTACTGTCTTGTTTTTTTCTCCATAGGGGTCGTTTACAATGATTTTATCAGAATTAAATCCTGTAATGACAGCACTGTGAACACTCCATGAAATTTCTACAGTACCTGTTGGTGTTTTCCAAGTCTCCAAATCATCAGTTGCGGCATAACTAGTAGTAACGATCGTCCAGATAGGGGCCCCATTTAAGCAATAAGCTAAAATTTCATCTAAAGATTTTCCAGTCAAATCTATTACTTGAAAATCATTATCAATATATTTTTGGGCCAAACTGGCGATCGGAGCATGATAGACACTGTAGCCGATGCCGTTAGTTGCGTCCATACTGCCTACAAATCCTTTGTTGGGATTCCCGTACAGGCCATCATCATACTGGTAAGGGACACTGGTCAAGCTTTCTGCCAATTCATTTTTGGTAACGTCAAACCCGTAGTAATTTAAAAGCATCGCCAGACTGGTCACTTCACAGCCATTATATAATTCCGGATCATCCATTTGGTTGATCAATGGGACATCAAGTGTTATATGATCTTTTTTAGAAATACGGGTATTTTTTATTGTGCTCTTTTTTGTTACGCCAGTCTCATCTGATTTAGAAGCGTCACGGGGCTCTTCTTTTAGTAAAAAAATTTTGCAGATGAACAGGAGCAGAAGTATAGACAGCAAAGAAACGATCAATCTATTTATTTTTCCTTTTTTGGAAATGGGGGATTTCATAACCAATGCTCCTTTTTTTTTATCAAAAATAAGAGAAAACGCCATTTTGATTATTATAGCAGTATTGAATATGAAGGCTTTTCCATTTTTTCAACAAAAATAAGCTATTCGATCCGTTGATTAAAAATGGAGGCAAGAATAAATAATAAGAAGTATTGACAGAAAGGAATTACTCCACTATAACATAAAACAAACTTAAAGAAAAAAACAATGAAATGATTTAGCGGTAATAGGGATCATATTCCATGCGGTCAACTATTTTTTGAGCCATGCTGCTGCCAAAAGACTTTTCGATGTAGTGGAGAGATAAATCGATTCCGGCTGATATGCCGGCGGAGGTCATAATGGAGCCTTCATCAACGAATCTGATATTTTTTAGAACAGTTATTTTAGGGTAGTTCGCCTGCATGGCGGCTATGGATGCCCAATGAGTAGTGGCTTTTCTTCCATTTAAAAGACCTAGTTCTGCCAGAATCAGGGAGCCGGTACATACGGAAAGAATACATTTTACTTCGGCAGCTTTTGTGGCGATCCACTCAAGTAAATGATGATTATGGATCTCAACGTTTCGGGCCCCGCGGCCTCCCGGAATCAGTAAAATATCTAACCGGGGACAATTTTCAAAAGAATAGTTGGGTGTCACTTTTAAAGTCTGCATGGCCTGAATCGATTGTCCTGTCTGTGTTACGGTCACTACAGAAAATAATTTTTCTCCGGTTTCCTCCTTTTCAGCTAAAGAAAAAACTTCAAAGGGTCCAGCAAAATCGAGTAATTCAACATCATCAAATAATAAGATTCCTAATGTTTTCATTGACAGTCTCTCCGTGATTTTTAATATTGATCAAATGAAATAATCCAAATAGAGTATAATAAAGTATTGGATAAGAATCAATTAATTTTGACTTTTTTCAACTATTCTGAATATTAGGCTAAAAAGACATTATTTAAGTAACTGCAAAGATTGATCAAATAGAGATTTTAATATTGGTGTGATTTTTATCCTTTTGTTACAATAAACATAAGAAATATTTGAAAGCTCTAACCATTTTTAACCTAGCTTAAGCAAAAGGAGAACAATAAATAGGAAAAGGCTATTTTTGATTGGCGAACCAATGGGGATCGGTAAAACTGCAGTTTGTCAAAATCTTAAGAAGCAAGTAGCCAATAGTGTTTTTTTGGATGGAGATTGGTGTTGGGATATGGAACTGTTTGAAACAAACGAGGAAAATAAACAAATTGAACAGACTTGCGTTATATAAAGAAATTCCAACAATATTGTTAGATGTCACAAATCAGAAGATCAAAGAAACTGGTACTGAAATTTTAGGTTACTTAAAAAATGCCGAGTCAAAGTTCTGAGAGCGGAAGGAGTGAGAACGGTGAAAAATAAAAAAATCCAGTCCTTGTTTTTAGGAAGTACCTTTTTAGTTTATCTTATGTTATTTGGATATATTTTGTTATTCAAATATGTTGCACCCTGGGAACTTTTTTCAAATGAACGAGTTTTTTATCGCTCATTGAACCTCATTCCGTTTGCAACGATCTTGAGCTATTGGAATCAGGGAGGCGCCAATTCAGTGGATGTCAATCTCTGGGGAAACATCATTTTGTTTATTCCGTTAGGTATTTATTTACCCTTATTCAGCGGAAATAAAAAAATTTTCAAAACGATCGGTTGGATTGGTCTGATCAGTTTGGCTGTTGAACTGGCTCAGTATGTTTTAGCCATTGGTGCAGGCGATATTGATGATATCATATTAAATATTCTTGGAGGAATGATCGGTATTTTACTCTATCGTCTGCTTTTTTTCTTTTTGAAAAGCCGGGCAAAAGTCAAATGCTGGATCGCTTTTTTTTCAGCCATTGTTGGTTTGCCGGGAATGGCCTTGTGTGTTTTTTTATTTTTAACTAATTGGAGTAGTTAGCCTTAGGTAAAAACGGAGGGCCGCAGCGGTTTTTTATAAAAAACTAGAATTGTGAGGGGGGAAAGTTGAATATAGTTTTAGACAACTTGTTATTAAGAACGATCATGTCGGAAGATCTGGAAGAATTATGGCAAGCGGCTTATAAAAATCCAGAAGCAGCATGGATGAAGTATAAGGATCCCTACTTTAACGAGGAATCACCTGAGCATGATTTTTTTTTAAAAACAGAAGGGCCTCAAAATTTTTTGGATCAACCTGGGCGATGGCTGATCATTCAATGTGATTCCATTATCGGTAGGGTCACCTTTTATTTTGAAGATGGGCCATTAAGAAGAGGGTTAGAGGTGGGAATAGTGATCTACAATGAAAAAAATTGGAATCAGGGCATAGCTTCAAAAGTCTTGAGTGCCTGGCTGGAACATTTGTTTTCTAAGGTGACTCCATTGCCGCATATTGGGTTGACGACCTGGTCAGGCAATCAAGGGATGATGCGCGTCAGTGAAAAAATCGGGATGAAATCAGAAGGCAGGATCCGACAGGTTCGGTATTGGCAGGATCAGTATGGGAATTCAGTTAAATACGGAATCCTTAGATCTGAATGGGAAGAGCTTAAAAAGGCCGAGGATTTAGGTAAAAGGAATGAATAAAAAATTGCGAAAAAAATGGACTAGCGTGTTTAAGACTCGGGCTAAAAAGTTGCTGCATAACAATAATAATGATATAGTCAATAAGTAAAAACTAAATAGAACTTACCATCACAAAGGGGTGCCACATTCGGCTGAGATTGAGTAAAAACTCGGACCCTTGAACCTGATTTCGTTAATACGAACGTAGGAATTGTGATGGAGTGGTAATATATTACTACTCCTCCTTTGTTGTATGGAACTGTTCTTACATCACGAAGGAGGAATTTTTATGTCGAAAAAAATGGATCTTCATGTTTGGGTAGAAGGAACGATTGTTGCTGCGATGGCAATGGCTTTATCATTTATTCCGTTACAATCAGTAAATGCTTCTTTTGATTTATCATTAGGTCTGGTTCCGTTGATACTCTATGCTTATCGCCGCGGCCTGGTGCCGGGGCTCACAGCGGGTTTTGTCTGGGGATTATTAAATATTATTGTAGGAAATGCTATGAAGAACTTCATCAGTGTGCCGCAAATTATTTTTGAATATCCGATCGCTTTTACCTTTGCAGGTTTTGCAGGCCTTTTTTCAAGAAAAATCCAAAAAACTATTTTAGAAAAGAAAAACAAACAAACAATATCTTATGTTATTTTAGGCGGGGTCATCGGGGTAGGCGCACGCTGGTTCTGCCATTTTTTAGCGGGCGTTTTTGTTTGGGGAGCGTATGCACCAGAGGGAATGAGCCCATATCTCTATTCTTTTATTGCTAATGGAACAAGTGCTTTGGCAAATGCCGTTTTTGTAGGAATAGTTTTGACCATTCTTTTAAAGACAGCTCCGCAGTTGTTTGTACCTAAGAAGAAAACAAGTTTAGGCTGACCGAGCGTTGGAAAGATAGAAATGATTTTTTGAAAGAAAGGCCGGCCCATCAATTATTTTTCATTGATGGGCCGGCCTTAAATGTGAATAAACGAGGGATCAAAAGCAGCTTCAGCTTGAAGCTGCTTTTGATCCAAGTTCTAAAAATTAGGGACTATTTGTTGAAAATTCAATTATTTTGGATTTTACCCGGAAGTTTTTGATGTAAAACACTTATTTTTTTTACATCTTTTAATGCGATCATTCGCAACTGCTGGTCTTTTTGAAGTTTTAAAACAAAAGTATCGCCATTATTGCTGCTAGAAAGGATCCAGCCGGAAATAGTTTCAGGGGTATGCGCAGGCGATAATGTTTTGACTTGAATAACAGCTAAACTTTTTTGAGCAGCAGCAAGATTGATTTTTTTTCGAAAATTTTCCAATTGTCTGCTTTGATTTACAGAATCGTCAAAGAAAGGCAATAAAAATTTTTGAGAGGATTTAGTCAAAAGCTTGCTGAAAAAGCTGCTTCCCCGATTTTTAGTCTTATTCTCCATTATCACACCTCCATCAATGCAAAATAAATAACAATTTTTTATTTTTACTTAATACAAACTCTATCGGCCAATGTTAGTATTTATTAATACCTTTATAGCTATTTTATAGAAAAATAAGAAAAATAGCAACCGAACACCTTCTTATTTTTGTAAAACGATTTTTTAATTAATAGATAAATATGTATTTCTGCTGATTCTTGTTTTATACTAGGTTAAGAGAAAATAACGGTAAAAAGATTTTTTATCGGAAGCTGCAAAGCGGTTCAATAGAAAATTGGCAGACAGATAAGAATTTTTCATTACAAAGCCGGCTGAACGGTCTGATCAATTTTTGCCAAGCAAAATTTGAAAAGAGAGATCATCATTGGAGCGAAATTTATCCAAACACAGTTGCATGATTTTTTTGCCAGAGAGAAGTTTTATTTGTTAAAAAAAACCTGACCATTTACTGTATACGCTTCGGTATGAATAAAATCAGTGAAAATAATAGAGCTTTTTATTTTTGTAACGACCGAGAGACCACAAATGAAGGAAAGAGCCATTTCTTTTGATGAAAACAGTCAAAAAAATTTGCCGGCTGGCTGATGGTATCGGTTTCTTTTTTCCCAACTGTGGCGGCAATGCAGATCAGGGATCAATACTATGTGGACGGGAGGCTATCAAAACAATATTTCAGTTGATGTGGCAAGGTTCTAGGGCGCAGCTGAAATTATTGTGGCAGATGTCAAGGGGCCGGGATCGACTAGGCTCTATCAAGCTGCCAGCTGCCGGCCGATGTTGCTGAAATTTTGCTTGTTTTCCCTTGACCATTAGGAACGGTCTTGCTTTTTTGATGGTCCCAGGTTAAGTTGGAATATTCAGCAGGACTATTTGGAAACGATGAAATATTTTCATATGCCGTTTTTTGTCACAATGAATACGCATTATCTGTAAATTATCTTTCAAATTCTCAGCGATCAGAAGCGATTTATAGAAAAATGCGTAGTATTTATCCTGACAGGGTTTTTCCGGAAAATTTAGGCATGGTTTTAATGGAGCTGTTAGCTAAGCTGTTAAAAGTTCACCCATCACTTTTTTTCAATCTTAGAGCTGCTGGAGGTGTTAAAAAATAAAGTGAAGATAGATGATTCATTCAGGATTGGATCAAGTGGGATGGATCGTCTGCATCCATTGCAGGGATGGATCAGAATATATCAGGATCAATTTTCGCTTTTTTCTGAAAAACAAAAAATAGTTCATGTTTTGGGGAATTTAGATGATGAAAAAAAGCACAGTAGTACTGCGAATTTACAAACCATGTTAGAATTATGGCCGGCACAAATATTGCTAGCTTTATTTGTCAGGTATTTGCAACAGAAAGAAAAGAGGAGAAGATAAATGGCACAAGAGTTTTCTTATGAAATAATTGAGGAGATCGCAGTTTTGTCTGAAAATCCTAAAGGGTGGCGTAAGGAATTGAATTTAGTCAGCTGGAATGGCCGGCCGCCAAAATTTGATTTGCGTGATTGGGCTCCGGACCATGAAAAAATGGGAAAAGGGATCACATTAACGAATGAAGAGTTTGAAGCATTAAAAAAGTCTATTTTAAAGATGTAGCAAAGTAAGGAGAGCCCTGTTATGAAAAGTATGACTGGTTTTGGTAAGGAAGAGGATCAAATAGAACAAGGCCGATTGGCAGTTGAGCTTAAGTCGGTCAATCATCGCTTTCTGGATGTGCAGTGCCGGCTGCCCGGCGAGCTTTCCTCATACGAAATGATTTTTCGTGCGAAAATAAAGGAAAAAATCAGCCGGGGCAGAATAGAGTGTTTTGTTGAATTTAATAAAGAAGCAGTTCAAGATAAAGAATTACTGATTCATTGGAAGCTGGTTGAAAAAATAATATCTGAACTAGACAAAAAAAACTTTGCTGGAAAATTAGATGTAAATACTGTTTTTTTAGGGATAATGGATCGTCCTGAGTTGCTTGAATTTACTGAACCGCAACTTTCACTATCCATAATTGAAAAAGAGTTAGAGGTGATTTTTGAAAAAGCGTTAGATAAATTAATAGATACGCGGGAAACGGAAGGAAATAAAATCCGTGATATTCTTTCAGAACAGCTGCAGAATGCAGAAAACGTTTTGACTGGGCTCCGGACCAAGCAGCAAATTTTTGAAAAAGATCATATGGAACGGTTAACAAAGAAGCTTCAAGACTTAACTGGCAGTTCATTAGATGAAGAACGAATCTTAACTGAAGTAGCTATTCTGATTGATAAAGGAGATATCTGCGAAGAGATCGATCGTTTGGAAATTCACTTCACTCAAGGTGAACAGCTTTTGCAAGCGGATCGACCGACAGGCAGAGAGCTGGACTTCCTGCTTCAGGAGATGAATCGGGAAGTGAATACCATTGGCTCTAAGACTGGTTCGATTGAAATAAAAAATGATGTAGTCCAATTAAAAACGATCCTCGAAAAAATTCGTGAGCAAATTCAAAATGTTGAGTGATTCAGGCTGGCAGATCGGCTGTTTTAAAGTTAAAACAGCAGGATTTAAAGGATTTTTATAAGAAAATAAATTCTTTACTTGAAAAAAAACAGAAAGCAGTGCAAAATAAAGAATAAGACTAAAATGAAAGACTTGAAAGGAAACCACCATGCCAGAGCGAGGATTACTAATCATTTTGTCAGGACCCTCAGGAGTAGGGAAGGGAACTGTTCGAAAAGCTGTTTTTGATAGTGGGGATAATGATTTTGAATATTCGATTTCGATGACTACTAGAAAAAAACGTCCTGGAGAAGTAGATGGAGTAGATTATTTTTTTAGGACTCGTGAAGAATTTGAACAAGAAATAGCTGCTGGCCAGATGCTGGAATATGCGGAATATGTAGGCAATTATTATGGAACTCCGCTTTCATATGTAAATAAAACTTTGGATGAAGGTAAGGATGTTTTTTTGGAGATCGAAGTTCAAGGTGCGATGAAAGTAAAAGATAAAGTGCCGGACGGTATATTTATATTTTTGACTCCGCCAGATCTGGCAGCTTTAAAATCAAGGATCGTAGGTCGAGGAACAGATGAGCTGGACGTTATTGAAAAAAGAATGGAAATAGCGTTAGCGGAAATCGAGATGATGAGCCACTACGACTATGCCGTTGTCAATGATGAAGTAAATCTGGCAGTTGGGCGAATAAAAAGCATTATTGAAAGCGAACACTATCGAGTGAAACGTGTTTTAAGCAAATATGTAAAAATGATAAAGGAGCTGTGAGAAAAAATGATGTTGAAACCATCGATCGATTCACTGTTAAAACAAGTGGATTCTAAATATTCATTAGTTATATTAGCGAGCAAGAGAGCCCATGAATTAGATGCCGGGGCAACACTCATGCTTGAAAAATACGATTCTGTAAAGAATGTAGGCCGAGCTTTGGAAGAAGTAGATGCTGGAGATGTAATCATCGATCCTGAGCCAGAATTAAAAAGAGCGATGAAAAAACGCCGTGAAGATGAGAAAAAAGAAGTTCATGATCGGGAACAGCGACAGTTAGAAACCAGGATCCAGCAAGAAAATATTTGATCAACAGGCAAAACAGAGCCATACCCCAGTTGGGTGTTCTGTTTTTTTCTTTGTCAAGAAGCAGCAATATTTGTGAATAAACCAAATCATTTTGCAGAAAAAAGCAGAGTTTCAAGACAAAAAAACTATTTCTTAGTAAAATAAGAAAGACGAGATTAGGAAATCAAAAAGGAGGGATCAATATGCGCTGGTATGCAAGTGTCATCGTAGATGTTCCAACAATGCAAACAGACCAACCTTTCAGCTATTTGATCCCAGAAGCTTTTGCTAAAGAGGTTCAAGTAGGAATGCGAGTCGAGGTTCCGTTTGGTAATGGAAATCGGTATATCCAAGGGTTCGTGATAGCGGTCGCTAAGATCGATCAAACAGAAATTGAGGCGGCGGAATTCCAATGGAAGGAGCTTCTTACTATATTAGATCTTTCACCTGTTTTAAATACAGAGTTGTTAGCGCTGGCTGATGAAATGAAAGAGACTACTTTTTCTTTTAAAATCACTTGTCTGCAGACGATGCTGCCCAATGTGATGAAAGCTTCTTATCAAAAATGGATTCGATTGATCGATGAAGTGCCTGAGGAAATTTTGTATGAGATTTTTAAAGGGCAGGATGAAATCGATTGGCAGGAAGCGGAGGAAAGAAACTTGCTTCCTCTGCTGATGAAACTAAAAAAAGCCGGTAAAGTAGATATCCGCTATGAAGTCCACAAAAAAAACAAGATAAAAAAAGAACGCTGGTTTCAATCAAAGATGTCTTTTGAACGTTTAGAAGAAGAACGGATGTCTCTAAGAAAAAATGCTGTTCAAAAAATGCGCTTGCTCTCTTTGCTGCAGAAAATCAATCAAGAAC
>JAATEZ010000412.1 GCA_015655485.1 Lactobacillales bacterium
AATACATCCATAACACCAAGCATTCTAGAATAAGGCATATTAGTCGGCCCTAATAAAGCGACCGTTCCTTTGCCATGGCCCGAAACTTCATAAGTCGCAGTAATCAAACTCATATTACTCAATAATTTATTGCCTAATTCATTCCCGATTTTTACATCGATCGCTTGGTTCTTAGGTGATAAAAGCAAAGCCAAGTCCTCGCTGTTGCCAAAATAAGAATAAACTGATTTAAACTGAGCCAGATCTTTCAAAATGTTAAAATTCAGCAGATTCATTTTGCCGCCAACGTAAACTCTATCTTCAAATGCCTGACTTAGCATAGATTCAAACAAGTTCATCATGCCGCTCGGTGTTTGAAAATATTTTTGTAAAAGCAAGGGAATCTCAGTCCGCAGTTTATGATAAACACTTAATAACGGCTGACCAACTAATTTTTCATTAATGATCCGGATCATCTTTTCTAAATCTTCACTCGTAACACTCGTTGGGATCGAGAAGACCTGACTTTCAACATTTCCCTTGTCGGTGACGATGATTGCGATTACCTGCCGGTCATTTAACGGCACCATACGGAAACCGGTCAATTTTCGTTCCTTTACTTCCGGTCCTAATGAAAAAGCCGTGTAACTGGTCAGCTCTGAAAGTATTCTTGCAGATTGTTCAATCATGTCATTGATCGCAGAAAATTCTCTGTTCAGCGACTGACGAATCATAGACAGCTCTTCAGGTTTGATATTGATCGGCTGCAATATATGATCAATATAAAAACGATAACCTCGTAAAGACGGTATCCTGCCGGAAGAGGAATGAGTTTTTTCGATCAGCCCCAATTCCTCTAAATACATCATATCATTACGAATCGTTGCTGAACTTGCTTTGATCCCTTCATTCATGATCGTCTTGGAACCCACTGGATTGCCAGTGGTTGTATAGTTTTGTATGATGAGTTGCAAAATATCCATCTGTCTCTGTTTTAACACTTTAACTCACCTCTCTTTAGCACTCTAAAACATTGAGTGCTAATACAAGTATTAATATACCAATTTTTTCATCATTTGTCAATCCTAAACTATCAAAATTAGCACTCTTATAACGAGAGTGCTAATTTTGAGAAACAGGACAACTATTTTTCTATTATATTTTTTGTTTCTGCTTTCTTTAAGCTGTATTTAAGGTCTTTAAAATATGCTTTTGTTGCTATTTTAATAAATAACTAATAAAAAAGGAGGACACACATGAACTTTATTAAAAGAGCTCTGCTGAGTACGAAGGCGAAAAAAGGAAGAACGATTCTTTTGATTTGTATTTTTTCAGCCATTTTGATTTTTGTTTTAGCTGGATTAACGATTCGCAGTGCCGCCCTTTCAGCTACAGAAAGTGCTAAAAAAAGTATGGGAGCAACCATCACGCTTTCGACAAATAAAGAGGCCTCTTTTTCAAAAAGCACCCAACAGAGTACAGACAGCTCTGCTACAGACTCATCGGTCGACCCTGGAAGTTATTCGGTCACCCCGGTTCCGCTGGAGGATGCAACAGCAATAGCTAAGCTGGACAATATAAAAAGCTATAATTTCCTTTCTTCAACTTCTGCCGGAGCTACCGATTCGATCACTCCGATCTCATCAAGCGACTCGACAAGCAGCTCTACGGAAGAAAGCAGCAGCCAATCTCAACAAGGTATGCCAAGTGGAGGAGATCAAGACTCTAATAGCTTTGGAGCAGGAAATGCACAGGGAGATTTTTCAATATCCGGTGTGTTGACCACAGCAGCGGCGGATGATTTTTCTGATGGGACTTCAAAAATCGTTGAAGGGGTCGGCATCACTGCGGCCGATGTGGATTCAAATAATGTTGTTATTGAAGAAACTCTTGCTGAGGCAAATGATTTATCCGTTGGCGATACTTTTACTATCTCTAATCCAACAGATGAAACAGTCACATATGATGTAACAATAGTCGGTATCTATTCTTCTTCCTCTTCCAGTGATTCTTTAGGGATGAATTTTAACTTTCTAAATCCATCCAACACGATCTACACCTCTTATACCTTTGCCAATACACTTAAAGGCGATGACTACACCGGAACGATCGACTCGGCCACTTATGAGCTTAGTGATCCGGAAACAATGAGCGCTTTTGTAAAAAAGGCCAAAAAATTAATTGATACCGATTCATTTAGTTTGCAAACAAATGATCAAGCCTATCAGCAAATGATCGAACCTTTAGATAATGTGGCAAGTTTTGCTAAGAACATAGTAGTCTTAGTTACTATAGCCGGAATCATCATTCTCTCTTTGATCGTCATGATGTCTATCCGTGAACGAAAATATGAGATTGGTGTCCTTCTTTCTATCGGCGAATCACGCGTGAAAGTTATTGGTCAGTTCTTCATCGAGATGTTCCTGATCATGTTTGTCTCTCTGATCATAGCAAGCTTCAGCGGCCGTTTTGTGGGAAATATAGTTGGACAGCAGCTATTAGATCAACAGACTACAGAATCAACCAGCACAAGCAGCAGTAATAACCAAAATGGAGGCGGACCAAGCGGACAGGGCCAAGGCGGCGGACGAGGAGTCAGCAGTATCGTCAGCTCTAAAACAACTGAAGAAGTAGCCAGCCTGAACATTACTCTTTCGATAAAAGAAATCGTTCAACTCGGCGGATTTGGTTTTGCCATTTGCTTACTCTCAGTTCTGCTCTCATCAATTGGGATCCTGCGGCTTCAGCCAAAGAAAATTTTAACTAGTTAAGGAGGGAATTTACCTATGTTATCTGTCAAAGATGTCGGTTATTGGTATGAAAATAAAGATAATTCACTTTATGAGAACGTAAATTTATCTTTTGAACCAGGAAAAATGTATGCTATCTTAGGAAGCAGCGGTTCTGGAAAAACCACTTTTCTTTCTTTAATTGCCGGTTTAGATAAGCCTAAAGAAGGTACGATTCTTTATAACGATAAAGAAATCAATAAAATAGGACTTACCAATTACCGCAAAAAATATGTATCGATCGTTTTTCAATCCTATAATTTATTACCTTATATGACGGCTACTCAAAATATCACTACGGCCATGGAAATTTCCGGTTCCATACAGCCTACCAAAAAAGAATATGCAACGAAACTTCTCGACAGTGTCGGTATTGATAACGAGTTAGCACAAAAAAAGGTAACAAAACTTTCCGGTGGTCAACAACAACGTGTAGCGATCATCAGAGCTATGTGTTGTGATCATGATCTGATCGTTGCTGATGAGCCAACAGGAAATCTGGACGAAAAAACATCTAAAGATATTGTTCAATTTTTCGAAAAAATCGCTCATACAGAAAATAAATGTATCATTATCGTGACCCATGAAAAAGAAGTAGCTGATGCTTGTGATCACATTTTTGAACTAAAACATCACGAATTCCAAGTCATAAAATAATTTCAAAAAGCTGAATGAGGCGTTTAGGCTTAGAGCAAAATAGCCAAGGGAGTATGAAGCGCTGTTTGATTCATACGAAATTGGTCTTTTTGCCGATAAGCCTGCCTCATGAAGCTGGATTAAAAAAAAGCTGCATCAAGCAGACCCGGAACTAAAGAGAAAGACCAGCATGATTGATCCTGTCATACTGGTCTTTCTCTTTTTTATATTCCATTTAATCTTTCAAATCTTCCTTTGGCAGTAAAAACTCTTCAAACACATCATTTCCCAGAAAAAGTCCGCGTTTCGTTAATTTTATATGATCTCCCTCTTGAGTGAGCAGTTCCCGCAAAAACAATTTATGAATCACTTCACCATAGACTTTATCAATAGAAAGGCCAAATTTTTGTTCAAATACCAAAGTTGAGATCCCTTTGTTCTTGCGTAAGCCAAGAAACATTTCCTCTTCCATCTGATTCGATTTAGTTAAATTTTCAATTTCAATGACCGGCAGCTCGTTTTTTCGCAAGGGAGCAAGATAATGTTGGATCGGTCCGTGATTCCGATAACGCATGTTTTCCAGATAACCGCTGGCTCCTGCACCAAAACCGTAATAGTTTTGGTTATTCCAATAAACAAGATTATGTCTGCTCTCATGATGCGGCAAAGCAAAATTACTGACTTCATATTGTTTTCGTCCAGCTGATTCCATTTGCGAGATCGCCAGTTGGAACATATCTCCTTCTAAATCCTGATTTGGAAAAACCAGATTTCCCTGACGGGCCCAATTATTGAACATCGTCTTATTTTCAAGAATCAGAGAATATAAAGAATAATGAGGCAAGTCCAGCTCCAGCGCCTTTTCCAGCGTATCTTTAAAATTGCTGTAGGATTGATTTGGCAGAGCATAAATCAAATCAATACTAACATTATCAAAACCATGTTTTTCAATCATGCCGACTGTCCTGTAAACATCTTCCGCGGTATGATGGCGACCGATTTTTTTTAATAATTCATTATCAAAAGACTGAACTCCCATAGACAATCGATTGATTCCATAACTTTTTAAAATTTGGATTTTTTCATTAGTCAAATCACCCGGATTGACTTCTATTGTATACTCGCCATTTTTGTCTATCGGTAAAAGCAAGGCGAGTCCTGCTAAAAGCGTTTCGAGCTGCGTTGAACTCAACGCGGTTGGGGTTCCGCCGCCAATATACAACGTTTCGATAGTCGAAGACGGATATTTTCCTAAAGTTATTTTTATTTCCTTCAGCAATGCTTGAATATACTCATCCACCGGCTGCCCTTCGATAAAAACTTTATTAAAATCGCAATAATAACAAATATGTTCGCAAAACGGAATATGGATGTAAGCTGAGGTCATTTTTATTTCCCTTTCTCACTAAAAAACTGGGCAGTATGGATCTCATCTTGTTTCAATTGTTCAATAAGCTCATCACGGCCTGAAAATTTTATTTCTTCACGTAAAAACTTGTGCCATTTGACAGAAACACGTTCTCCATAAATATCCTGATGAAAGTTCAAAATATAGACTTCGACGGTCATCTGACGTCCTTCGCCAAAAGTAACATTGTGTCCAATAGATGCCATTCCTTGATACCAAATCCCCGACACTTCTATTTCTACAGCATAAATCCCTAATTTAGGTAAGCGAACATGATGATCCACTTTAATATTTGCAGTAGGAAAACCAAGTGTTCTTCCCCGCGCATCTCCATGAATAACAGTACCCTGGATTTCATATTCGTTGCCGAATAGTTTTGTCACCGCGTCCATGTTGCCTTTTTCCATTTCTTTGCGAATGCGGGTCGAACTGATTTTTTCTCCATCTACACTTTTCTTTGAAACTGTGATGATCTCAAAGCGTCCCTTAGCATATTTAGGCAAATTTTCCATAGTAGCGATATCTCTAGGGCCATATGTATAATCAAATCCAGCCACAGCAGCTTTTGTATGAAGATCCACGATATATTGATCAACAAAATCCTGCGGAGGCAAACTCGCAAATGAAGAAGTGAACTCCACCAAATAAAGAAAATCCACGCCCAAATCTGCCATAATGGATTCTTTTTGCTCAAAACTAGTTAAATATTTCATATTGTCGGGCTCGATTTTTTGAAAAACAATGGACGGATGCTGATTAAAAGTCATCACAGCCAGCTTCAATCCCTTTTTTTGTGCTATTTTTTTCCCTCTGTTGATCACTTCTCGATGACCCTGATGAACACCGTCAAAAAAGCCTAATACCATGACAACATCCTCAACTGGAATTTGATCTTTTTGATATGGATGATGAATGTGAATCACTTGCATGTTCCTGATCCTTCTCTCTATTCGATTCTGAAAACTTTAATTGGTTTCAACCATTCTTTTTTTCCCGGATGAAGTTTATACAGACTGATCAACCGATCTTCATAAAATAAAGCAACTGGTTCATCTAAATCATAATTTTCAAAGTCAGCAGCTGACAAAAAAACACCATTTTTGACTTTTGCAAAAAGCGTCGTTGTCAAATCTTTCCGTTGAAATCCTTGAACAGCAAACTCAATGGGATAAATGTGAGCTGCCATAGTACCTGCCTCGACTTCTTTTTTCACCTGACTTAAATTTAAACAATCTGACCGGTGGAAGCCGCCGCTTGCAGTGCGTTCCAGATTGGACATGTAAGCAGGAAAATTTAATAATTTCCCTGTATCCACTGCTAGGGTCCTGATATAAGTCCCTTTGCCGCACTCAACAGCAAATCTCCAAGAAAAAGTTCCTTCAGTACTGTTGAACCTAGTTGCATCGATGCGCCGGTAAGACTTGATCAAAACAATTCGTTGAGGTCTTTCTACCTCTTTTCCGGCCCGGGCATATTCATAGAGTTTATGACCGTTGACCTTGACCGCCGAATACATGGGCGGGACCTGGGTTATATTCCCAACCATTTTTTTCATGGCCTCATCAACTTCCTGGTCTGAAAATGGTTCGACTACTCTTTTTTCTGCAATAATTTCGCCGCTGGCATCCTCAGTCGTTGTGGCTTTTCCAAGCGTGATCTCTCCAATGTATTCTTTTCCCGAATCAGTCAAGTACTCGATCACTTTGGTCCCTTTGCCAAGACAAATTGGCAGGACTCCCTCTACATCAGGATCCAGAGTTCCGCCATGACCAACTTTTTTCATATTTAATATTTTTCTTAATTTAAAAACACAGTCATGACTATAACAGATCCGGTCATAGAATGCTGTTCTAAAATAGTTCTACCCCTTGTAACATCAATACATGCATTCTGATAATATACACTTGGCAATTTCTGCCTTGGCATATTATAAGCTTCTGGGATGTCTTTCATAATCGGAGT
>JAATEZ010000472.1 GCA_015655485.1 Lactobacillales bacterium
AAACCATTGACAAATGTATAATACATCCTATATCATAGATTGTAAATAAATAATACACATTATTGTGCTGATTTGAGAGGAAAGCGATGCAATGAGAAAATTGATTTTCTAATTTTTTTGTTATAAATATTGAGTTTTAAAAATATGCCAGAGTTTCATAGATATGATATTCGAAAATTGCAATTAAGTAAGACGTACTATATAATAAAGATAGTAAATTAGTCAGATGAGGGATTATCATGGAATTTTCGGAACGTCAAAAAAAAATTATTGAAATCGTAAAACAAAATGAACCTATCAGTGGAGACAATATCGCTGGAAAGCTTGGTTTGACCAAACCGACCCTAAGAAGTGATCTGGCAGTACTGACGATGACAGGAGTACTGGATGCGCGTCCGAAGGTAGGTTATATTTATTCTGGACAAAAAGTGGAGCCGTTACTATTTGAAAAGTTATACAATCAACCAATTGAAAAAATAATTGTTCCGCCAGTGGTCATCAAGCAAAGTACTACGTTGAATGATGCGATCACAGATTTGTTTATGTATGATGTCGGATCATTGTATGTGGTGGAAGATGAGGCAAAATTACTGGTTGGTGTTCTATCACGAAAAGATTTATTGCGAAGCGTTTTAAATACAACCAATCATGAAACACCGGTTGCTGTTATGATGACTAGAATGCCAAATATCATTACCGTAACGCAGGACATTAGTATTCTGGAGGCTGGGAATATACTGATGAATCATCAGATAGATTCGATGCCGGTAGTTGAAAAAAATTTGCCGAAAAAGGTCATCGGTAAAATCACAAAAACAAGAATCATGAATTATTTTATATCAGAAGGAATTAAGGTGAGGGAAAATAATGAATACTAAACTCGAAGCAGAAAAAGAACAATTAGAGATCTTTTTGATTTCAGATTCAGTTGGAGATACAGCACAGAAAGTAATCAATTCAGTTTTAGCCCAATTTCCGGATTTAAAAAAAGTAGATATAAAAAAATTTCCGTTCATTGATACTAAAGAGGAATTGCAGCAGATCCTGACAGATGCACTTAAAGAAAAAGCCATTGTGGTAACGACTTTAGTCGATGAAAAGCTGAACACACTTATTGCCGATTTTTCCAAGAGAACTTCTTTACGCTATGTAGATTATATGACTCCTTTGATTGATCTTATTCAGGATAAAACTCAATTGATGGCTCAGCAGGAGCCGCGAGCACAATATAAATTGAATTCTGAATATTTTAACAAGGTCGAAGCAGTAGAATTTGCTGTAAAGTATGATGATGGGAAGGATCCTAAAGGTTTTGTGAAGGCAGACTATGTGATATTGGGAATCTCACGCACTTCTAAAACACCTCTAAGCATGTATTTGGCTCATAAGTCCTACAAAGTGGCTAACTTACCATTGATTTTGGAGATGTCGCTGCCTAAAGAAATCTATGATGTTCCTAAGGAGCGATTAGTGGGGCTTGTTGCGGATGCGAAACACATTTTGCGGGTTCGCAGATCGCGACTTGAATCGCTTGGTTTAAAAGGGAATTCTTCTTATGTTGATTTAAAACGAATCGAATCGGAATTGGAGCATTCTCGTGAGGTCTACAAAAAGTTAGGCGCTCGAGTGGTAGATATTGATGGTATGGCTGTCGAAGAAATCGCTCAATTGATCGAATCAGGGAATTCAAGCATAAAGAATCAGTAATCAAGGGCTGCTGAGCAGACGCAAGTCGGTAGAATTTATTCTTTTGAGGATGGGACAAAACGAAGAGTTTTTGTTCTATCCTTTTCGTCTATCCTTGTTTCATTGCTTTTCTTGTAATTGTCATTCATGCTTTAAAAGAGTATCTATAAATGGTAGTTTTGCGTTTGTGATAAACTTATGATATAGTATTGAAAACTACATTGTTAAGCAGAAGGAATGGAATAATATGGAAGAAACGAAAGTTATCCAAGAGTGGAAACAAGAATTAAGTCAGATGCATATACCAAGATGGGAAGAACTTCCAGATATCGATATTTACATGGATCAGTTAGTCTCGCTGGTGGGGCGTTACACGAAACTTTTTCGGTTAGAGCATTTATCTGTATCGAAATTTATTACGGCTTCGATGGTCAATAATTATGTCAAACAAAAATTGATCCCGCCTCCTCATAAGAAGAAATATAATCAACAACATATTGCTTATTTAGTTGTTATTACTATTTTAAAGCAAGTCTTTGATATTCCTGCTATAAAAAAAGGGATAAGCTGGCAAATGTCTATCACGGATTCGAAAAATGGTTATGATCAGTTTTGTCAACAATTAGAGGAAACAACAAAACAGTTCGCCTTATCTGATGAAGAGCAGCCGGTTCATTTTAAAACGAAAAAAATGGAACAACAACCTTTACAGATGGCAACAGTCACCCTTTTAGCAAAATTGATGGCTGAGAAAACTTTGGAATTTTTAACGGATGAAGAAAAAAAGGAGCAAACTCATGAAGAAGAATGATATCGCTTTGCTAGTAGATTCTTGTATGGACGTCCCGAAGATTTTTCTGAAAAAAGCAGGAATTTATGAGATTCCGCTAAAAGTCATTTATAAAGATAAAATTTATACAGATAAGGTAGATATTACTGCAGAAGAAGTCTATGAACGTTTAGCTGAAGAGATCCCTAAAACATCTTTGCCTGAGGGGGAAGATATTTTAAGAATCTTGCAGCAAATTTTAGAGGATGGCTATCAAAAAGTGATCATTTGTACTATTTCGAGCGGATTAAGTGGTACGAACAATATGCTAAACATGATGGCCCGTGATTTTAAAGATTTAGAGAGTTATGTCTTAGATACTAAAAATATAGGAATCGGCAGCGGTTTGCAGGGAGTGCATGCTTATCATTTGATCAAAAAAGGTCTGCCCTTCGATGAGATCATTCAAATTTTAGAGAAAAATGTTTTGGATACGAAAGTTTTTTTTAGTATCCCCACGCTAGAGTATCTAAAAAAGGGGGGACGGATCGGCCTAGTTTCTTCCATTTTGGGAACGGCATTAAATCTTAATCCAGTGATCTCATGTAATTCAGATGGTGTTTATCATACAGTAGGGAAAACCCGCGGTCGTAAAAAAAGTATTGAAAAGATGTTGCGCTTAGTCGAGGAATTTATAGAAAACTATCATTCTTATGATATTGGGATATCTTATGGAAATTGTTTGGAAGATGCGAAACAATTGGCTGAAGAAGTAAAGCAGCGTTTTCCTGATATCAGGGAGTTTTTTATGGATGAAGCAAGCCCTGTGTTAGGAGTCCATACAGGGCCGGGACTACTGGGGATGGCAATTTGCCGTCATCATTCGTGATCGATCTATCGGCTTTTTGATGGATGGGAAGACAGTTTGGAAGGAAAACCTTTCATTTGTTTTTCCATTTTTTTCGTAATTCTGCCCAAAGCAGAGCATAAAAAATAGGCAAATCACTATAGAAATGTTTGTTCGCGAAAGGTAAAATTATTTCAGATACATAATAGTGATTTCTGGAATAGTCAAAAAGCTGATGACTAGTCCGTTATCCTATTGGCTAATAGCAGTTGACGCAAAGGAAGGAGAAAATAAGATCATGCAACATCTTTTTATTGCAGGAGATTCAACAGCGGCTACAAAAGGAGGACATGAAAAGCCGATGACCGGGTGGGGAGAATGTCTACAAACCTATTTTAATGAACAATTGGTTGTAGTTAATTATGCGGTGAATGGCCGCAGCAGCAAATCTTTCATTGACGAAAAGAGATTGGCGCAAATCGAAAGAGAGATCCGGGAAAATGATTTTTTAGCGATTCAGTTTGGTCATAATGATTCTAAAGAAGAGAAGGAACGCTTTACTGAACCATTTGGCTCCTATCAAAGCTATCTGACTGAGTATGTTCAGGCGGCTTTAAACGCAGGAGCTACCCCATTGTTAGTGACCTCGGTTACGAGACGAGTAGTCAAGAATGGTCTAATCGAAGAGAATACTATCGGTGCGTATCCAGAAGCTATGAAGGAATTGGCTCAAAAAAATCATTGGCCGCTGCTTGATCTATACGAGGCTTCCTATAGTGATATTTGCAAAATCGGCGCAGAAGAGGCAAAAAAATATTATTTACACTTAAACCCAGAACTGTATCCTAATTTTTTAGAAGGACTGGCGGATAATACTCATTTTTCTGAGCTGGGAGCAAAAAGAATGGCGGAGTTATTTGTGAGAGAGCTGAGGCAAAGTGATTTATCATTAAAAGAATTCTTAAAAAAAAATCTAAGTTAATTATATATATTTTGATAAAGAAAAAGGAGTTGTATAGATATGGATTCATTAAATCTTGGTGTTCGGGCGCATGACTTTGGCGAATTACCCTTACCGCAATTGATTACTAAAATACAAGAATATTCATTTACAAACATTCAGTTTGCTATAAAGAAATCTTTTCCAACTTTGGTGCCTGAATTTTCCAGTTTATCTCCTGGGCTGGCTAGTTATTTTGGCAACGCATTTCAACAGGCCGGGATCAAAATCAGCGTTTTAGGCTGTTATGTAAATATCGCTTCCTCAAATGAAGAGGTACGGAAACAGGCGGTCGCCGATTTCAAAACACATCTTCGTCTGGCTAGAGATTTCGGGGCATCATTGGTCGGAACTGAGACAGGGACTGTTGGTTCAGCAGGCTATACTCCAGATAATTTTAAGGAAAACGCGTTTCAACTAGCTTTGAGTTCAATAAGAGAAATGGTCAGCGAAGCAGAAAAATTTGGAGTGACGGTAGGCATTGAACCGGGGATCAATCATCCGCTTTATAATGTTGCGAGGATCAAACGATTATTAAATGAGATCCCTTCGAATAATTTACAGCTGATTTTTGATGCGGCTAATTTGATGACTCCTGAAAATATTCATAGCCAGGAAACCGTGGTCGACGAGTCACTGAACACTTTTGGAGATCGAATCGCTGTTTTTCATTTAAAAGATTGCCAAATCACAGCTCAAAATAAAAAAGAGTTTGCACCGTTAGGGCAAGGACAAATCGATTTTAGGCCTATCATCAACTATATGAAACATGAACGACCTTTGATCCATGGGCTTTTGGATGAGATCGCTGAACCACATCTTCAGGAGAGCATTGCTTTCTTGAAAAGAACCTATGCTGAATTATAGAAAGGAGAATTCGATGAAAGAAAGAGTCAGTTTATTGGATTATGGAGTCGAAAATAATTCAGGAGAGTTAATGACAGCCGCCATTCAGCAAGCAATAGATGATGCGGCTGTCCGGAAACTGCAATTAGTGTTCCCGGCTGGGCACTATTTAGTGGGCTCTCTATTTTTAAGAGATGACAGCGATATTTATTTAGAAAAAGAGGCTTGTCTATTAGGAAGCCAAAACTTACAGGACTATCAGCAAATTCCGACAAGAATTGCTGGAGTGGAAATGATTTGGCCTGCTGGAGTCTTGAATGCGATAAAATGCAAACGTGTGCACCTTTCTGGCGGCGGAACTGTCTGTGGTCAAGGAGAATTTTGGTGGCATAAGTTTTGGGGAGCGGATGAGAAAAGCGGGATGATGCAGGAATATATTGAAAAAGGATTACGCTGGGCGGTAGATTATGATTGTCAAAGACCGCGCAATATTTTGATTTATGAGTGTGAAAATGTAGAAATTCGGGAAATCCATTCTGTTCAATCGGGTTTTTGGAATATTCATTTATGCTACTCTCAAAAAGTACATGTGGATGGTATCACGGTTAAAAATTCGAAGGGTCCAAGTACGGATGGCATTGATATCGATTCATGTGTTCGCGTTGTTGTTGAAAATTGCTATGTGGAGTGTAATGATGACAACATCTGTGTGAAATCAGGTCGAGGATTTGAAGCTTCTCAGCTGGGCAAGGTTTGTCGCGATATTACAATCAGAAACTGTGTTTTTGGTAAAGGCTCAGGAGTAACACTGGGCAGTGAGACATCAGGTGGGATTGAACAAATAAAAATTCAGAATATCCAATTTCATCAGACGGGAGTGGGTTTTAGAATAAAATCGGCTAATAATCGAGGCGGCTTCATTCGGGACATTGAAGTGAAAGATTTGGAAATGACAGATGTTTCTTTTCCCTTTTTGTTACAAACAAATTGGTATCCTGAATACAGCTATAGTAGGATACCGGAAGACTACAAGGGGGAAGTTCCGGATTATTGGGAAAAACTTTTACAGGGAGTAAATGATGATCTTGGGTTGACGAAGGTCGAGAACATTCGGATAAAAAAAGTGAAGAGTACTCTTAGCAGTCTGGATATCCGCCAAAATACTTTTTCGAGAGCTTTTTTCATTGAGGGCAGCGCGGAACAGCCTATTAAAAATTTGTTTGTTGAGGATGTTTTTTTAGATGCTACAGAATTCGGGAAAATTTCAGGTGTGGAAGAGCTGCAATTTCGAGAGGTTCATGTGACTGCCGCTTTAAAAACACAGAATAGAAATGATAGCTACGAGCGATAAAATAAAGGAGAGAGCCATGGAAGAATATTATTACGGAGCTTGTCTGTACCCAGAAGTTTGGCCAGCAGAGACAGTCGAAAAAGATTTGCAGCACATGAGAAAAATCGGGATGAATTTTGTTCGTATGGGTGAATTTATTTGGTCGCTGCTGGAACCGGAAGATGGAGTATACGATCTGGCTTTTTTGCGGAAAAATTTAGACCTTTTGACAAAATATGAGATGAATGTCATGGTTTGCATACCAACACCGACTCCGCCTAGATGGTTTACCTACCAACAAGAAGAGCGATTAGTAAAAAATAAAGAGGGTGGGACCATGGAACACGGCTCTCGTCAGCATGTATGCATCAATCATCCGTATTTTCGAAAAAAAGTGAGGGCACTAGTAACAGAAATTGCCCAAGTAGTCAAAGAATATCCTTGTGTTATCGGGATTCAGCTAGACAATGAAATCAAAGCGCATACAGATCTGTGTTTTTGTGATAGCTGCAAGATGAAATGGCAGGAGTGGCTAAAAACAAAGTATGTCACGATAACAGTGTTGAATGAAGCGTGGGGGACAAATGTCTGGAGTGAACATTATGATTCTTTTGCAGAAGTTGTACAGCCGATAACCACGCCGTTTATCCACAACAGCTCTTTACTGAATGCTTATCGTGAGTTTACTGAAGACAGTGCTACTTCGTTTCTCCATGAAGAAGCAGAAACTATCCGTTCCATTGCTTCAGTGCCAATCACACACAATAGTGGATTGGGGTTTAACATCAATAACTATGAGATTTTTTCAAAACTTGATTATACTGGCTTTGATACTTATGCGGCTCAAAACAATTATCACGGATTTGTATTGAATCTTGACTATTGGCGCAATATGAACGACAATCGGAAAACGATGCTTTTGGAAACATCAACTTCTCATGCCGGACATAATGAAAACTATGTTTTACCACATCCGTCAGGTTATCTGCAAACAGAAATTTTTTTAACTTTTGCTTCAGGCGGGATCCTCTTCAATTACTGGCATTTTCGCGGGCACGCTCATGGATGTGAGCAACCGCATAGTACTGTAGTGACCTCATGGGGAGAACCAGATGTTGGGTATCAGGATGTGGTTCAGGGGGGACTGCTTTTGGAAAGGATTCGTCCTCATTTAGCCGTCTCTACTCCTGTAAAACCTAAAATTGCGATGGTTTATTCAGATATTGGCAAACGGTTTATGCTGAATGAGCCCGGGAACAACTATAATTACCGTTCTTTGCTGACGGATTTTTATGCAACTCTGGTGGATCAAGGTCTTTCAGTTGATGTGATACCAGAACAGCAAGGGATAGAAGATTATGACTTAGTCCTGATCCCGTATGTTCATGCTCTATCAGATGAAGTTTTTACAAAAATCACTAAATTTGTTAGGCGGGGAGGGACTTGTATATTAGGACCTATGACGGGAGACCGCACAACTGAACATGCCGGACATACGAAGCATGGTCTGGGAAAATTGGGAGAGATAATGGAATTGTCGGATATCCAGCAGTTCACAACAAGCAACTTGGGTTTATTTGGAAGCTATTCTGGAGAAACAGAAGAGTTAGAAAATCTAAGTACTTTTTTTAAAACCAAACAAATCGGCCAATCCTTGGGAACTGTAACGAATAGCGTGACCCGAGGAAAAAGTTTTATCGCACAAAGCGTTTATGGAGAGGGCCGCTTTATTTATATTGGATCACTGCCCAAAAACCTGCGGCAAAGTGTTTTATGGCAAACATTTTTGAAAAATGAAATTTTACCCTATGATGAAGCAACTAAACAAATTCAAATAGATGAAGGGATCGTAAAGTATCAGCGTTTGACATTAAAAAATGAAGTTCAGTTTTGGCTAAGCAATATGACTCAGGAGAAGAAAAGATTTTATCTTGCAGGGACCTTGATTGATGTTTTAAGAGATGAAAAAATCAAATGGGCGGATAGTTACGAAATGGCGCCATTTGAAAGTAAAATCATTCAGGCAGAGCCGATTTGATCAAAAAAAGAAGGATAGCGGTTCATGTTGAAATAAGCAAAAGTGTTATTTATTTGGAATAGACTATTTTTAATTCATGGTGAAAGCCTGTCGAAAATTATTTTCACAATTACTGACAAAAATTCAATACTTACTCGCGATCCTTTGTCTGATAGCTTGTTTTGATAATTTGTGGTATAATAGAATTGTATTAAAAATAAGTATGAAGTTTTATTCTGTTTTGTTTTAAAGAAGTTTAATCAGATCTGGCGCAATTAAAGAATTGCAAGGGCATAAAAGAGGCAGGGTTTATGTCGTTTAAATGAGAAACGAATTGATTAATTCGAATAGAGTTTTATCGTACAAAAACATCTTTACAAATAATTATTTTTAATTAGAAAGCCGCTCAAAATTTTGAGCGGCTTTCGTCCATTTTTCAGAAGGCAAAAAAATGAAAAAAGATTGACGTAGTTGTTTTTCTATGCTATTATTGCCAAGGTGCTTTATGAACAGGTCTATTTTATAGACGTGCTGACTGTCGAAAGAGCATGAAATTTGTGATGGGACTCTGTGCAAGAAACTTGCATTCTTTTTTATCACAAAAAAAGAACCACCTGGATGTGTGGAACTAGAAAGCAACATTGGGAAGGAGGAAAACAAGGAATGCCTACAATTAATCAATTAGTACGTAAACCTCGTAAATCAAAGGTGACAAAATCTCAGTCACCAGCGTTAAATAAAGGATACAACAGTTTTAAAAAATCTCAAACGGATCTGAATTCTCCACAAAAACGCGGTGTTTGTACTCGAGTGGGAACCATGACACCTAAAAAACCAAACTCAGCGTTACGTAAATATGCCCGTGTTCGTTTATCAAATTTGATTGAAGTAACAGCCTATATCCCAGGGATAGGACACAATCTTCAAGAACATAGTGTGGTACTGATTCGTGGAGGTCGTGTAAAAGATTTGCCAGGAGTTCGTTATCATATCGTTCGTGGTGCGCTTGATACTGCTGGCGTGAATGACCGTAAAAAGAGTCGTTCTAAATACGGTACTAAGAGACCAAAGAATAAATAAAAATAAAACGAATATAAAAATAGACGATTTCGGAAGGAGGAGTTACGGATGCCTCGTAAAGGTCCTGTGACAAAACGCGATGTTTTACCAGATCCTATGTATAACTCAAAATTAGTAACTCGCTTGATCAACCGAGTGATGGTTGATGGCAAGCGAGGAATAGCATCTAGCATTATTTATGATGCTTTTGAAACAATCAAAGATTCTACTGGAAATGATCCGTTAGAAGTATTTGAACAAGCGATGAAAAATGTTATGCCCGTGCTTGAAGTAAAGGCTCGTCGTGTCGGCGGCTCTAATTACCAAGTACCAGTTGAAGTTCGACCTGAACGTCGGACAACTTTAGGATTACGTTGGATCGTGAATTATGCTCGTCTTCGTGGGGAACATACCATGGAAGAACGTTTAGCAAAAGAAATTATGGATGCTGCGAATAATACTGGTGCTTCAGTTAAAAAGCGTGAAGACACTCATAAAATGGCGGATGCTAATAGAGCATTTGCACATTATCGTTGGTAAATTCCTCTCTAATAACAAACTCTTTAATTTGAGTTTGTTATTGGTAGACTTTTAGTAATTTCATTCAACTTTATAAAAGAGAGGAGAAACAAGAAAAATGGCCAGACAATTTTCTCTGGAAAAGACACGTAATATTGGGATCATGGCACATATCGATGCTGGTAAAACAACAGCAACTGAGCGGATTCTTTATTACACTGGTAAGATCCACAAAATTGGAGAAACTCATGAAGGAGCTTCTCAAATGGACTGGATGGAGCAAGAGCAAGAACGTGGAATAACGATCACTTCTGCTGCAACAACTGCTCAGTGGAAAGGTTATCGAATCAATATCATCGATACTCCAGGCCACGTAGATTTTACTGTGGAAGTAGAACGTTCTTTGCGAGTTTTAGATGGAGCTGTTACTGTTTTAGATGCTCAGTCCGGCGTGGAGCCGCAAACGGAAACCGTTTGGCGTCAAGCGACGACTTATGGTGTGCCGCGTATCGTGTTTGCAAATAAAATGGACAAAATCGGAGCGGATTTCTTATATTCTGTTCAGACTCTTCATGACCGTTTGCAAGCCAATGCACATCCCATCCAATTACCGATTGGTGCAGAAGATGATTTCACTGGGATCATTGATTTGATCACTATGAAGGCTGAAATCTACACGAATGATCTTGGCACAGAAATCACTGAAGAAGAGATCCCAGATGAATATAAAGATTTAGCTACAGAATGGCGTGAAAAATTAGTTGAAGCAGTAGCAGAAACTGATGATGATTTGATGAGCAAATATTTGGAAGGAGAGGAAATCACACAAAAAGAATTGAAAGATGGGATTCGTAAAGCCACTCTTGCGGTAGAATTTTATCCAGTTTTGTGCGGTTCTGCTTTCAAAAATAAAGGAGTTCAATTACTTTTAGATGCAGTGATTGATTATCTGCCGGCTCCAATTGACATCCCTTCTATTAAAGGAATCGATCCTGACACTGAAGAAGAAATCGCTCGTCATGCGGATGACTCTGAACCGTTCTCTGCTTTGGCGTTTAAAGTAATGACAGATCCTTTTGTGGGACGTTTAACTTTCTTTCGAGTTTATTCCGGAACATTGAACTCAGGTTCATATGTACAGAATGCAACTAAGGGCAAACGCGAACGTGTGGGACGTATCTTATTGATGCATGCGAATTCCCGTTCTGAGAT
>JAATEZ010000490.1 GCA_015655485.1 Lactobacillales bacterium
TGTTGTCGGTACAAAAATCAATATCCAGATTATTTCGGATTTTTTAAAGAAACTATTAAAACTTCCAATAAAATTTTTTGATACCAAGTTAATGGGCGATTTCAACCAGCGCATTCAAGACCACGAACGCATTGAGAATTTCCTCACTTCCCAAAGTCTTATCACCTTATTTTCTGTTATCACTTTTTCCGTTTTCTTTGGCGTGCTTTGGTATTACGATTTCAGGATATTGGCGGTTTATATCATTTTGACCGTAGTTTCCGTGGTTTGGTCGCTCTATTGGATGAAAAAGAGAAAAATATTGGATTATTTCCGATTCCAGCAAAGAAGCGAGAATCAGGAATCCATTTACGAAATTATCAACGGGGTTTCCGAAATGAAGCTCAATCAGTTTGAGGATTTCAAACGCAAGGAATGGGAAAAGATTCAGCAAAAGCTTTTCAAAATCAACATTCGCATTCTTAAATTCGACCAAGTTCAGCTTTCCGGGTTTGATTTTATTAATCAAATAAACAACCCCGGGGCAAGCCCGCGAGGTATTATCGGAACTTAATTTTTTATTTTGGTGAAAAACCATCCGTTTTTCAAACTTTTCCTCTTTTGACCCCGAGGCAGAGCCTCGAGGAATTCTTTAGATTAAAAAATATAGTTGTAACATTTCTTGCTGCTTCATTTGTTGTAAAAGGACATATGACATTGGGAGCATTGCTCAGCGTATCTTACATCATCGGGCAAATGAATTCGCCTGTAAGTCAGCTGATTTCATTTTTCCGTTCATTACAGGATGCAAAACTGAGTTTATCACGATTAAACGAAGTGCAAAACCATCCAGAAGAGGAACAAGAAAATCAGCTCCCATTATTAAGTAAAAAATATACCTAACAAAACGGGATAGAAAAAGGAATTTATTTTAAAAATGTTTCATTCCAGTATGAAGGTCCACAATCGCCTTACGTTTTAAAAGATATTAATCTATTTATCCCAGATGGAAAAGTGACAGCCATCGTCGGAGCAAGCGGAAGTGGTAAAACAACCTTGATGAAAATGCTTTTGAAATTTTATGAGCCTGTTTCCGGAGAAATTAATTTTAATCATCTTAATATTAATGATATTTCGCCATTAGATTTAAGAAAAAAAATGCGGGGTTGTAATGCAGGATGGTTTTATATTTTCCGACACTATCGAAAGAAACATTGCTACAAGTGATGAGATTATAGATTATACCAAGCTTGAAAAAGCATTACAGACCGCCAATATCAAATCTTTTGTCAACGAATTGCCTTTAGGTTTAAATACGAAAATCGGAGCTTCCGGTAACGGAATTTCTGGTGGGCAAAAACAACGGATATTGATAGCTAGAGCCGTATATAAAAATCCTCATTTTATTTTCTTTGACGAAGCAACATCTGCCTTAGATGCCGAAAATGAAAAAGTAATCCACGATAATCTTCAATCTTTTTTCAAAGGTAAAACTGTAATAATTGTAGCTCACAGATTAAGCACCGTCAAAAATGCCGACCAAATCATTGTCCTCAAAAACGGAGAAATTGTAGAGCAAGGAAATCATCAAAGATTAGTAGATAAAAAAGCAGATTACTATAACCTTGTAAAAAACCAATTGGAACTGGGAAATTAGCTGTCCTAAATCGTAAATTTTAAAAAAAACAAATGATTTTTAAAATAATTTTTAATTACATTGATAGCCTCCTTTGAGGCTTTTTCATAAGTATTTACTGAAAGCCGTAGAAATCTTAAATACCTAATATCTATATTTACTGCCAGTTAAAAATGGCTAACATCTTATTTCTAAATTTCGTTACCGAAAACTGTTGATATAAAAAAATACTAATTACTAATCCCTATGATTTATAAAGTAATCTTGATTCTATCAAGTTCCTTACAATATCAAAAAAATAAAAAAGCCAATTTTACAATGTTTGTGGATGTAAAATTGGCTGTAAATAAATTAAATCACTGATAATCAAGTGATACTGTAGACCCACAGGGAAAAACACCCGACCAACTAAAAACACCCTTATCTTTACTATTAATCGCTGTTAAAGCCTTATTTTATTGAATTATAGAATAAAGTAAAATAAA
>JAATEZ010000425.1 GCA_015655485.1 Lactobacillales bacterium
AAGACGATTTCTATGAGGCAGTAAACACAGAGTGGCTAAAGACTGCAGAGATCCCGGCTGATAAGCCTGCGATTGCCAGTTTTCTTGAACTGGTCAACCAAATCGAAATTTTACTGATGGACGATTTCGACAAAATGACTGTTGAAGAAGTCCCGGAAAATATTCCGGAATTAAAAGAATTTCTTCACTTTTATCGACTGGCTGCCGATTTTAAGCAGCGTGATCTGGACGGAGCGAGTCCTTTGCTTCCCTATATTGAAAAAGTCGAGAGTCTCACTGATTTCTCTGATTGGCAAAATCAGCTGGCTGATTGGATCTTAAATGGTTTACCGACCCCATTCTCCTTGGGAGTGGATGTAGATATGAAAAACGCTAAGATGAATACTTTATTTGCCTATGCACCAAGTTTATTTTTACCAGACAAAACCTACTATGAAGCTGATAACAAGTCTGGAAAACAACTACTTCAGGTTTTCTCTGCCATGATGATCCAACTTTTAGAGCTTTCTGGAAAAAACAAAAGTACGGCGGAAAAAATTGTCAGTGAAGCCGTCGCATTTGATCAATTGATTGCGCCATATGTTAAAAATGCAGAGGAATCAGCGGACTATAGTCAAGTCTATAACCCGCAATCCTTAAATGAATTCCAAACTCATAGTACCCAGCTTGATTTGATTCGTTTGATCACTGAGCTCGTAAAAGAAACTCCTGAGCAGATCATCGTAGCCGAACCTGTTTTTTACGATGCTTTCGATAAAATTGTTTCCAAAGAAAATTTTTCTCTACTGAAAAATTGGCTGCTGGTCAAAACAATAAAAGGTTTAAGCAGTTATTTAAGTGAAGAATACCGACAAGTGTCTTCCCAATATAATCAAGCCCTTTCAGGGAGCAAGGAAATCATGAAACCAAAAAAATCAGCCTACTACTTAGCTGCCAATACCTTTGATCAAGTTGTCGGTGATTACTATGGTCATAAATACTTTGGCGAAACAGCTAAGAAAGATGTTCATTCGATGGTTGTTCAAATGATTGATGTTTACAAACATCGGTTAGAAAAAAATACTTGGCTCAATAAAGAAACGCGGGAAAAAGCTATTCTTAAATTAAACACTCTAGGCATCCAAGTTGGTTATCCAGATGAGTTAAATCCACTATATAAAAAGTTCAAAATAAAGGATACTCAAAAAAATGGTGCTCTTTTAAGCAATGTCATGAATTTTACCCGAATTCGGCAAGAGGATAACTTTGCTAAGTGGAATCAGCCTGTTGATCGATCACTATGGGAAATGAGTGCCAACACAGTTAATGCTTACTATCATCCTTTTTATAATATGATTGTTTTCCCTGCAGCTATCCTGCAAGCTCCTTTTTACAGCCTAGAACAAAATACTAGTGAAAATTATGGGGGAATCGGAGCGGTGATCGCTCACGAAATTTCACATGCTTTTGATAATAACGGAGCTCTTTTTGACGAATATGGCAACCTCAACAATTGGTGGACTGATTCTGATCTGCAACATTTTAAAGAACTTGCTCAAACTATGATTGATCAATTCAACGATCTGCCATTTGCCGGACAAACAGTAAATGGTAAATTGACTGTCTCCGAAAATATTGCCGATGCCGGCGGATTAAGTTGCGCTCTTGAGGCAGCCAAAAATGAAAAAGAAGTCGATCTAAGTTCATTCTTTAAAAATTGGGCGACTATCTGGCGGACAAAATCAGCTCCCCAGTATGCGCAACTGCTCCTTTCTATTGATGTCCATGCACCAGCCAAATTGCGGGCTAATGTGCAGGTCAAAAATTTAGATGAATTTTATTCTACTTTTGATATCACTAAAAAAGATGCCATGTATCTTGCACCAGAAGAACGGATCCATATCTGGTGAAGGAGCGACAGAACAGAGTTGAATTAATTTTTTTCAAAAATCTGACCCCATCAAAAGATGTTTTATTATTCTGCCGTGCTCATGTATGAGTTCAGCAGAATAATACCAGCAAAAAAAGAGGCTGATCCATTAACCAGTTTAAATTAATGGGCCAGCCTTAAATATGAATAAAGGGTGTGTCAAAAAATGATTTGCCTCATTATCTAAACATTTTCGGCAATATAGTACAATAATTTTTCAGTATCAGCCCAGCTCAAACAAGGATCAGTGATCGACTGCCCATAAATTTTGCCATCCACCTCTTGCTTGCCACTCTCTATAAAGCTTTCAATCATAAAACCGCGTACCACATCATGAACTTCTTTATTCCATGTCCGATTGATCAATGTTTCTTTAACGATTCGAATCTGTTCTTGCTGCTGTTTACCTGAATTATCATGGTTGGTGTCGATCACAACAAAGGGATTTTGATACCCGCCCTGTTGATAAAATTGCAGCACTTTCAGTAGATCCTC
>JAATEZ010000173.1 GCA_015655485.1 Lactobacillales bacterium
AATATCCATCACCCAAAAGATTTGTTCGACAAACATTAATGTCAAAATACCAGGGAGCGCCTGGATAACATTTTGTAAAGGTTTTTGAATTACATTGTAAATTATATCATACAGATATATCTCAGTAAATGAATGAAAAACAAACCCGGCTTATGACCGTGTTGCATTTTGTTGTAGTGATCAAGGCAAAATATTTCCTGCTGTCCGATAAATGTCATACCATTCTTCACGACTTAAAACGACATCGGCGGCCTGAGCTATTTCTTTGATCCGGCCAACATTCATCGTTCCGGCAATCACCTGCATATTCGCCGGATGACGCAAGATCCACGAAGCAGCTAAACCATTAGGGGTAATATTATGAGCTTCAGCAATTTCTTCCAGCTTTGCATTTAATTTAGGAAAATTTTTATTGCCCATAAAAACACCTTTGAATGACCCGATCTGAAATTGATAAGGAGACCAAGCCTGGATCGTCATATCTTTCAAACGGGAATAATCTAAAATACTGTCGTCATGATCTACACTGGCTTCATCAACCATGTTTTCATGGAGTCCCTGATCGATCATCCCTGTATGCATGACACCAAATTGCAACTGATTCGCCAGTAATGGCTGTTTAACCGACTTTCTCAATAATTCGATCTGCATCGGTTTCTGATTACTGACACCAAAATGAATAACCTTGCCAGCGCTTTCCAGCTGATCAAATGCTGCGGCTACCTCTTCCGGTTCAACCAGGGTATCCGGACGATGTAAAAGCAGGGTGTCAATATAATCAACGCCCAAACGTCTTAAACTTCCTTCAACAGATTCAATGATATGTTCTTTAGAAAAATCAAAAAATCCTTTTCTGATTCCGCATTTTGTTTGAATATGGATATTTTCTCTTTTGATTGAACTTTCTTTAAGTGTTCTGCCAAAAATCGTTTCACAATCGCCGTCAGCATAAATGTCGGCGTGATCAAAAAAATCGATCCCATTTTCATAGGCGGTCTCAATGATCTCTACAGGATTTTCTGTTTCTTTCATTCGCATGCAGCCTAAAACAACAGCCGCTACTTGTAAATCGCTCGAGCCAAACTTGATTTTTTTCATAAAAAAGCCTCCAAATTTTTTATATTATTCTAACTTAAAAAGTAGTCTGATCTGGATCAGAGGAGTAGCCTACGACTCCTTTTAATGCTGAAATCAATTGGACATCTTCATCGGCTAAATTAAAATCAAACAACTCTGTGTTTTCTTTGATCCGAGCAGGTGTCACTGATTTCGGCAAGGGTAAAAATCCTTTCTGCAAAGACCAGCGCAGACAAATTTGAGCAATCGTTTTGCCATATTTGTCCGCTAACGTTTGTAATTCGGAGACTTCAAAAATGGCTCCTGTTCCTAAAGGACTGTATGCCTCGACTAAAATGTTGTTTTCTCGACAATAAGCGACCAGCTCCTCTTGTGTGTCACCAGGGCAGAGACGGATTTGATTGACCATCGGCAAAATCGTTGCCGTTTTCTTTAATTCTTCAATATGATGAGGCAAAAAATTACTGATCCCAATCGCTCTGATTTTGCCATCCTTATAGAATTCTTCAAACGCTTGCCAAGTACCGGCATTAACTTTTTGCCAATGATCACGAAACTTAATTGGATTAGGCCAATGAATTAAATACAGATCCAGATAATCCAAGTCCAAATTTTTCAAAGTTTGTTCAAAAGCTGCGACAGTCTTTTCATATCCATGAGCGTCATTCTGCAGTTTACTCGTAATAAATAATTCTTCTCTGGGGATCCCGCTTTCTTTGACAGCGATCCCTACACTCTCTTCATTTTTATACCCCGCTGCTGTATCGATATGACGATACCCCTTCTTCAGAGCTTCTTTTACAGAAGCAACAGCGATTTTCCCATTTGGTGTCTGCCAAGTACCATAACCAATACATGGGATAGTGACACCATTATAGAGCGTATAAACATCTGATAACGATTTCATGAAATTTCCTCCTAAAATTGATTTATTCAAAAAAATCCTTTACAATGCACAGTATAAACCTTAATGTAAACATCAAGGCAAGCAAAAATAGAGGTGAATTTTAATGGAATATACGATCAGGAAAGTAGCAGACAAGATGCAAATGGAGCCGCATGTTTTACGCTACTATGAAAAAGAAGGACTTTTACCCGATGTCAAACGCACCAGCAGCGGCTATCGCAGTTACTCGGAGGATGATTTAGAATGGCTGGGTTTGATCAACTGCTTAAAACACACCGGGATGTCGATCAAACAGATCAAGGAATTCGTGGCTATCAGCCAAATGGGCGATGAAACTCTCGGGCAAAGATGTGAACTGCTGCAGGCTCATAAAGAAATCGTTCAGCAGCATATGGCAGAAATGGAACATCATTTAGAAAAAGTGACCCATAAGATCGAGCATTACTCCAAACGTTATCAGACTTACAAACAAGATCAAGCACGAGAAAAAGTCCACTCTTCCAACTGACTTTTATAGATAATTTTATCTTTTTCCACAGAAGTTGTTTTTGCCCCGCTGTTTATTCGCATTTAAGGCCGGTTCATTAATTAAAACTAATTAATGAACCGGCCTCTATTTCTTGAATTTATTTTTTACTGTTTTTTTTGATTCTTGAAGTGACTCCTTTTAAGTTGTAGCATTCAGCATAATCCCTAATTGGACGTTTGATATGATCAATAACATAACGCTGTCCAGCAATGTTATTTTTAGTTAAATTTTGATACATTTTTTTAATCTCTTGTTTAACAGCATCATCATTAAAAGTATAATGACCCGCAATGTCCAGAATTTCTGCCGCCAATTCATCATTTTCAACAATTTCTGCAATTGTCAACTCTTTTTGACTGCCGACCATCCACTTACGCCAGCGTTCACTCTTGATTGCTTGAAGCAGCAACGTATCACGGATGTTTGACGGATCTTCAACTAAGCCGTATTCAACCAATTTAGCTTCTACCGCAGCTAAGTTCAAATAAGCACGTGTTTCTTCGGTTCCATATTGTGGGGCCACATTTGTAGCTGTGATCTGTGAAGGAATATGTTCTATTAAAGTAACATCATCCAAATAATCCCCATTGTGTTCTTTCAAACCAACCCCGTATTTTTTTGCCATTTGCGCCAAATCTAAAGCATTTTTAAAATTGAAATTGCCGACTTGGTCAGTTTTACGAACCAGAGTACCTGTTTGCCCAACAATAAAAGTCGGCATCGGCAGTCCGCGTTTTTCCAACTCATCTTTCAATCTTAAAATGAAGGTTTCATAGGTTTCGGTTGAAGTCAAACCGCCGTTAGTTTCTTCGGTACCTACTTCATAGCCGATTTCTGGAAGATTACGTGCTCTGCGTTCTTTTTCGCAGAAATCAATTAAATCCACTGTGCGTTCCAAAACATTATCTAAAGGAATCACTTTTCCTACTTCAAACGGGTCCTTCGTCGGATCGATCATCAATAAATCAAAACCTGCTTCGATATCTGCCACATAAGATTTTTTTCCTATTTCCATCGCTTTGTCTGTCGGCAAATGATCGTTCCGTTCTTTATCACGCTGCCAAGGCCCTCCATGATCACGGCACAGATAATAGAAGTTGTCATAGTCGATCGCCTCGGCCACTTCTTCGACGGCTTTTGCAAAGGTGAACTGATTCCAGCCATTAACATAGCCGCCGCCAAGTTCATCCGTATCCACCTGATTGCGGCTGGCGATAAACATTACTGGATAGTCATCTTCTTTGGATAATTCCAGGGTTGCCTGCACACAATTCTTTGACATTGGTCCAATGCCTAATAATGTCGCACTTTCTCCCGATTCTTGTAAAGATAATAATCCTTCAACAATTTTTTTAATTGGAAATTTTTCCATTATTGACTCATCTCCGAATAGTTTATTTTGTCGCTTCAACATTCTTTTCAACTAGTACTTTTTCTTCTTTTCCATCGACTAAATTGGGTTTGGTAAAATGCAGAATAGCCACGGAAATAAAGACACCAATAAACATTGCCAG
>JAATEZ010000428.1 GCA_015655485.1 Lactobacillales bacterium
ATGATCATGTCGATATTACCTCAATAAGATATCTTGGGTGCGACCATGGATTTTTAGATTTATTAGGAATAGAACCTCAGGCGGAAGATGCCTGTTTGGAAATCGCCAAAGTTTTAAAATCCTTGTCGCACTCATATTAAAACTTAATGCCAAATTATAAGAGCCTCAACTTATGGGCTGAATATATACTATGATTTTTGTAATTTGCATTTTCTAATGAAGTCATTAGTGTAGATAAGGATTGGCAGAGTATACAAAAACGTGAGCAGTTGTTTTAAACTTGAAGAAAACTAGCCGACTCGTTGAAAAATAGCTTTTGATAGATAAAAATAATCAAAAAAAATTTGAATTCTTTGAGGATAAAAAAGGATGAGCCGGCCCATTAATTAAAATTAATTAACGAGTCGGTCTTAATGCGGATAAACGATGAATTGAGAGCAACTTCTTCTTGGACCTGAACGCTTTTGAAGCAATCTCGTAATTACTAAGTTTTTGTAGAACCATAGTTTTTTATTTTTGACAGTTCAGAATATTTTTTCATTGTAGCATAGGTTATTTTCATCTGTCCTATATTTGTTTTTTTTGTTATAGACTGATCTCTATGACGCGGTCGGTGATATTTTGGTAGAATTCTTGTTCATGAGAAACAATGATCACGGTCCCGTCAAATCGGGCCAGACTCTTTTGCAGGCTGAGTTTGGTTTCTTGGTCGATATGGTTAGTCGGCTCATCTAGCATCAAAAAGTTGCTTTTTTTCATAGTCATTTGGCAGAGTTTTACTTTTGTCTGCTCACCGCCGCTAAGTGTGGATAAAGGTTCTTGTGCCAGCTGGTTAGGTAAGCCGGCTTTTGACAAATGACGCCGCAATTCCTTGATTGAAGCTGCCGGGTAAAGGTCGCTCAGATATTGAAGCGGCGTTTCAAAGGGATTTTTCCAAACCAGATCTTGAGAAAAATAATTTGTTATAGTATTTTCCGGAAAATGAAAATTTCCGCCCAAGCTGGGTATTTCATAAATCAATGTTTTTAGAAGAGTGGATTTTCCAATGCCGTTGAATCCTCGAATCGCGACTTTTTCTCCAAAACGAATGCCTAGATCAATGGGCGCAAGCAAAACCTTTTCATAGCCAATTTCTAATTTTGTCGTTTCCAGTGCCAGCGTTGTTACGATAGGCGCATAAGGAAAATCGTAAATGGGTGTCGCAGTATTGTTTGGCGGTGTGAGCCGCTCCACCTTATCTAATTGTTTTTGGCGGCTCTTCGCTATGGTCGAACGTGTTCCGGCTTTATATTTTCTGATGTAAGCCTCCGTTTTTTCAATTTGTTTTTGCTGACTATAGTATTTTTTTAAATAAGATTCACGATTCTGTTCTTTTTGCTGTAAAGCCTGCTTGAGGTTGCCTGTGTATTTGGTCAATTTTCCAAATTCAATATCGGCAATGTGCGTAGTGATCTGCTCCAAAAAAGCATGATCGTGAGAGACTACTAAGAAAGCTCCGGAAAATTCTTGTAAAAATGCGGTCAGCCAGGCAATATGTTCGTCATCTAAATGATTGGTCGGTTCATCCAATATGAATACATCCGGTTTTTCTAACAGCAGTTTGGCTAAAATGACTTTCGACCGCTGTCCCCCGCTCAGTTTTTCCAGTTTACTATCCATTCCCAGTACATCTAATCCCAACCCAGTACTCATTTCATTGATCAAAGTATCAATTTGATAAAAATCGCCTTGATCCAGTTGAGTTTGCAATTTTCCTGCTTTTTCTAAGAGTGGTTCGGCCAAAGTAGCAGCATATTCTTCATACAGCTTTATGATCTCCTGCTCTTTTTCAAAATCTGTGCTGAAAGCTGTTTGCAGAAATCCGCGAATCGTTAAGTTCTCATTGACGGCAACATATTGGTCTAAATAACCGATTTGGGCGTTTTTCTGCCATTGGATCTGCCCTTCATCAGGAAGGATCTCACCTGTGATGATTTTGATCAGCGTACTTTTCCCGGCACCATTTTGGCCGATAAGACCGACATGTTCCCCAGGATTCAACTGTAAATGGACATTTTCATAAAGTATTTTTTCACCAAACTGTTGGGTGATATTCGTTAAATCAAGTATACTCAATTTTTTTCCTTCTTTCTAAGTGAAAATAGCAGAAAAGGGCTGCCCCTTTCTGCTAAAATTAAAAGGCCATAGACAAAAGCGGTTGTCTACAGCCTTATACATTTCAATTGATCGAAAAGCCGTTAGAAATGCACCCTAAATAAACGTGTCATTCAGACCGGTTTTCGATGAACAGTGGGATCAATACTCCCATTTTGTATATGCTCCCAACAAGGCTTCATCGATTCCTTTGTTAAGAGCGGATTCTCTTGCGAATTTTAAATAGTTGCTATAAAACATAAAAAACACTCCTCTATATCTTCAAACTCTATCATCATAAACGGAACCTGTCAAGAAAAGATAAACAACGAAGCGAAGGCTGGATGTTTTCAAAGAGGCTAAAGTTTATTAAGAAAAGGTCAAATAAAAAAGCTATCTAGTGAATTTCAATATCACTAAACACCTTACGTTTTTCCATTATGCTAATTGCTTTTTGATTTCATAAGTGGCTTTTAAAGCCGATATCGCTTGTTCAATGGTTTGACCGTAGCCGATTTTGCCGGGATCTTTTGTTTCATAAGCCATAAACATTTGTTTTTTCAAATCTAAAGCAATTCGATAATTGATTTTCTCGAATAAACTCATAGCTTGCCTCCTCTCATAACTTGAGTGTACTGCTTAAGATCAGGAAAAGCAATCATAAAATTTATTCATTTTAGAAAAATGATAAAATAGAGGCCGCGAATGCGGCTGATCGATAGAAATCAAGCCTGTAAATAAGGAGTTTGTTCCTTTTTTACAGGCTTGATGTTTCTTTTTTATGAACTGACAGCAGTCAGTTCTTAGTCTGAACGACTTACTCGAACCAGACGTTTTTTAGTCTTCCCATCCACATAACGTATATCCTTGAGTTTGAGCTTGGGATAAAGGCATGCTTACAATGGAATTAGCGTTGTTTAACCCTCTGCAGCCGGAATCAAAATGATACTTTTTACCGCTTTGTGGAGCCACATAGACAACTTGTTCAGTTTGTTGAGCCGCTGCCTGTTCTTGAGCGGCTTTGGCCGCTGCCTGTTCTTGAGCAGCTTTGGCCGCTGCCTGTTCTTGAGCGGCTTTGGCCGCTGCCTGTTCTTGAGCGGCTTTGGCCGCTGCTTGTTCTTGAGCGGCTTTGGCCGCTGCTTGTTCTTGAGCGGTCAGCGCGGTATTTACAGTGGCTATTCTAGCGGATAAAGCAGAATCCCCTTTTGGAACTGCTCCGACAGCTGTTACGGCTAAATTATAATTTTCGCGATTCGGTTCACTTTCAGCTTTTGCCACAGCCTCTTCAGCAGTCTTTTTTAAGGCCAGATTTGTTTGATACGTGTTGTAAACAACAACGTCAAAACCCTGATCACTGGCATAACCATCGACACTCCAAATACCGATTTTTTGTGATTTTGCTTGTGATTCTGATTTTTTGAGTCGAGTTAAATATTTTGTACCGGATCGAGAGGCGGAAGCAACGCGTGCCAGACCTTCTTTGACCAGTATTTCTTGAACAAGAGAGCCATCTGCCCAGACATACATTGAAGTTTGTCCATCTTGATTCTTTTGATCACCATTTCCATATTCTAATTCAATTGTTTTGGCGTGACTCAGCAACTCTGCTGTTCTGCTTTTTGCCTCCTCTGCATAGGGTTGTGCGGAGCTGGTTGTCGGCGTGTCGATCAAAAGATAGCTGACTTCTTTAGAAGACTTGTTAAATGTAAACCAGGTTGTATCTCCATCCACTATTTCTCCAGCGGCGGCTTTTATCTTTTTTTCAGTTTTTTTCTTTGAAGTGGAAGTAGTTTCCTGCTCAGTTTTTGCTACAGCAGTTACCGCAGTTTCTTTTTTTGAGTCCACTTTTTTCTCTGAAGGCGGAACAGTGGCAACTATGACTATTATTGAGAGTATGACAACGACGATCGAATATTTTACCTTTTTATTTTTCTTTTTAATTAAAAAAATAAATACACAAATCAGACTGATTAAAAATAAAAGCATTGAAAATCCAAACATAAACCCATCTCCCCTTAACACTTGATTCATTCTATATGATGAGGCTGGGTCATTCATTTAAATTGATTAATGGGTCAGCCTCTTGGTTTTTTTATTTATAATGGTTTTTTCAAGATCCATTTTTTGCTTATTCAATTTAGTCCCAATTTTTTACTTCGCCTAA
>JAATEZ010000194.1 GCA_015655485.1 Lactobacillales bacterium
GTCGAGGTACTTGGATATTTAATGTGGTCACCCATTGATATTTTAAGTAGTCACAAAGAAATGGGGAAACGTTACGGATTGATTTATATTGATGAAATGAAAGACGGCATTATGAAACGAATTCCGAAGAAATCATTTGATTGGTATAAAAAAGTTATTGCAACATAAGGGGAATCAGTTTATGAGTAAAAATGAAGTTTTATTTTTTGGTATTATTCCACGTCATGCTGTTTGGGGGGGAAAGGAAATAACGAGCTATTTTGGATACGATGTTCCTGATAAAACAGGACAAGTGTGGGCTTTTTCCGCTGAAGATTCAGCAAGTACAGTCTGCCAAAACGGTGAAAATGCTGGAAAAACATTGCTTGAGCTGTGGAATTCCAAACCCGAATTATTCCAAAGTCTATATAAAAAATTTCCTTATATTATTTCATTAGTGGCACCAGTTGAAAATTTGAGTATCCAAGTTCATCCTACAGCAAATGTTGCGCAAGAATATGGTTATGAGGCAGGTAAAAATGAAGCATGGGTGATATTAGAAGCAGCCCCAAACAGCTCACTAGTTTATGGCAGCAAAGGAAATTTCGAAGATTTAATGAGTCATTTGAAGAATGCTGATTTTGTAAATATTTTCAGAACAGTTGCAACAAAAAAAGGTGAGTTTTTCTATATTCCTGCTGGTACAGTGCATGCGTTGGGAAAAGGAAATATAGCCTATGAAATTCAACAATCTACTGACGTGACCTACCGTATCTATGATTATGAAAGACTGGATGATAATAATGAGTTACGAGAATTACAACTGCCCGGTGCCATGGAAAGTATTAAAGATACAAAACCAGAATTTAATACGACTCTTGATTATGTTCATCCAAAACAGAACGTCATCCAGTCCGATGAAAATGCAGATATTTTGGAATATATGACCAACGAATCTTTCACAATTTCAAGGATTCAAGTGCATGGATCGATGACATTAAAAAAACAAGGCTATTGGCTGACAACAGTGTCTGAAGGTACCGGAAGAGTAAATGAACAAGCTGTGCGTTTTGGCGATAATTTCCTTGTTCCGGCTAATTTAGAAGAAATCACTTTAACAGGTAGTTTTTCGTTAATGATCACATCAGAAAAGAGAATCACAAAATAAATAGGTAATAGGAGGATCTAGCTATGTTTAATGGAGAAAAAAGCAACAAAATAATGGATAAAATGATGTCATTTGCTGGAGTTGTAGCGAAACTTTCTGAAATTCCGGCAGTAAGAGCCATTCAAAACGGGATGATTGCAACAATGGCTCCTATCTTAATCGGCAGTATCTTTTTGATTTTATCTTTATTAGGAACACCCAGTATTGGAAATTCCGGAAATGCGATTTTACCTTTTTTGGAACCGCTCGCAGACAAATTCGCTATTGTTAATAGCATGACTCTAGGTTTTGTAGGTTTCTATGCGGCATATTGTATTTCTAAAGCTTATGGTGAACAATTAAATCTGGACACTACTCAATCCGGATTGATTGGTTTATTGAGTTTCTTCTTTATTACGTTTAAAGGCCCTGATGCTCATTCGATGATCTCAATTTCATATTTTGGAACAAATGGTTTATTCGTTGCCATGGTGGTAAGCCTAATTTCCATTAAAATTTATTCTTTGTTTATCAAAAATAATTTTACGATTCGCTTGCCTAAAAGTGTCCCGCCGAATGTAGGGAATGCTTTTGCATCCTTGGTCCCTATGACCTTCATTATTACAATTTGCTGGATCAGCCGAACTATTATTGGATTTAATTTTCCTGCATTCTTATCTAATTTCTTAACTCCGTTGTTGAGCGCCGCTGATAATTTGTGGGGGTATTCATTAATTACCTTGATCGTTGTTCTATTATGGTCTATCGGATTAAATGGTCCAGGGATGCTGGGTGCTATTATTACTCCAATTACAACTGCTGATTTAACCGCCAATGCTGCGGCAAAAATAGCTGGAGAAACATTGCCTCACATTTGGACCAATGCATTCCAGTTCAGTTTCATCTGGGTTGGAAGCGTATTCCCGGTTGTTATTTGGTATATTTTATCTAAAAACAAAGGAAAAAAAGCGATCGGAATTGCTTCCGCACCTGCTTTGGTTTTCAATATTATTGAACCGACAATGTTTGGTGCTCCAGTTGCAATGAATCCTATCTTAATGATTCCGTTCATTTTCAATGGTGTAGTTGGATGTGCAATTGGATATATTTCTGTAATGATTGGTTTTGTAGCTCGCCCATTCGCTGAAGTTCCATGGGCAACGCCGGCACCAATCAGCGGTTTATTAATTACTGGTGATTGGAAAATTCTCATTGTTCAAGTAATTGTTTTAGCCGTTGGGATGGTTACCTATTATCCGTTTATCAAAATGGATATTGCCAATAGTGAAAAATTAGCTGAAACAGAGCGCAATCAGAACGTTTAAAACATTTTGTGTGAACGAATATCAAGTCAAAGGTGATGTTTCTATTAAAATAGCAAGGGTTTCTTGCAAGGCTGGCAAAGAAAAAAATTCTTGCCAAAACTCTAGTAAAAAATCAAGTATCCGTATTCAATAGTTTCTTTCAAAAAAAGTCGAAGCAATTTCCTGCTTTTCGACTTTTTTTGTATGCTTCTTGTGCGCCAATACGGATGTAAACACAGAACCGGTTTGTTATTTTTGATTTATCCCTTAAAAAGATTCAGTCATTTATCCGTTTAATTTCTCTTTTTCTATTCATAATGTAAGTGATGAAAGTATTTATAAAGCAAATCACTATTAATGTCCTGACTAACGGCGCTGCCTCCATGCCTTTATTTGTAACCCCAACAATATCTTTTAGAAAATCTAAAATTTTCATTTTCAAGGCATTCCCAATGATTTGAGCGAATAAACCTAATAAAACAGGAACCATAAGGAGTGTCAATAGAATCAGCAACTTTTTGGTACCCAAGAAGCGATCATTGATAACACCGAATACTAAACCGATGGTGCTGCCAAATAATAATAGGAAAAACAATAAAAGGAAACTTGGAATAAACTTTTCAGTATAATCTTCAACTAGAAATATTCTGAATTGAAACCCGGGAATTAGCGGAAGCGCGCAAATTTTTTCGATCATCTTCATGACTAAGGCAAAGCCAAATGCTAAAAAAGTATTTGTAATGAGATTGGCTAAAAAGTTATTCTTCCGCGAGACACCATTTTGAAGAAACAGCTTAAAGTCAGAATTGATTCCAATAAAGGAAAGGACAGCCATAAAAATCATGCCGGAGAAAAGAATATCCGATTTAACTGTTTCATTTGTCCCGGAAATGAAAATTGCAGCAATCGGAATCAGGCAGGCAAATAGGAAAAAGAATCCCAAATAAATCAGCATTGATTTGATTTGATAGGTTAAGCGATAAATAATTGCCGTTTGCAGCTTCATTTTACATTGCCTTCTTTCCTTTAGTTAATTGAATAAAATAGGCTTGCAAACTCAGAGGAGCAACCCTAATATTTTCCGGGATTACTTTATTAATTTCACCCGATATATAGAAATTCGCCAATCCGCCTAGTGCCTCTTCACCGACAACATTCAAATCTTTGGTAAATTCTTCTACAAGTTTTTGGGGTCCAGAAACAGTTTTGCCTTCACTTAAGATATTTTCAATCGTATCTAAACGTAAAACTTGTCCGCGATCGAGAATAATCACATTTTCAAGTAAATTTGCGATCTCTTCAATTAAATGAGTGGAGATGACAAAGGTCCGGGGCCGTGCTTCGTAGGTATCAATCAAAAAAGAATAAAATAATTCCCGGTGATTGGCATCCAAGCCCAAAACAGGTTCATCAAGAAAGATATAATCGCAAGGGACGCATAAAGCTGTAATAAGTTTAGCAATGCTTCGATATCCGGTAGATAATTTCCTGAATTTCAAATTCTCATTTATCTCAAAAGCGGCTCTCATCCGCTGGGACAACTCCCAATCGAAGTCGCCATAGAACTTTTCACTAATTTTAAAAATATCTTTTATTCTCATGGCCGCTGGAAATAAATTATCTTCGCTCATCAAATAAATGTGATTCAATGGTCCTTCAGAATTATTTACTAGTTTCCCATCTAAAAAAATTTGCCCGTTTGTCGCAAAGCTGCGATTGCTAATGATATTCAGCAGCGTACTTTTCCCTGCACCGTTACGACCTAACAACCCATAAATTTTTTGGGGTTCAAAGGAAATGGTTACATCCATTAGCACATTCTTCTCGTGATAAAATTTATTAATATGCTCAACAGTCAGACTCATGATTTATACCTTCTTTCGATTAATTCTATTAATTGATCAGAAGTGATTCCCAGTTTCTTTGCTTCAGAAACTAAGTAATAGACTTCATTATTTAAAAATGCCTCTTTCCTTGATTTCTTTATTTTATTTTGTGCACCAACTAAAACAAACATTCCCAGTCCTCGCTTTTTTTCTATTAATCCAGAATCAACTAAAAGGTTCACGCCTTTTAAAACTGTGGCCGGATTCATTTGATAATTTTTCGACATTTCGGTTGTAGAAGGGATTTGTTCGCCTTCTTTATA
>JAATEZ010000312.1 GCA_015655485.1 Lactobacillales bacterium
AATTTGTGCGCGGGCTGAAGAAGGCGGCGGGGCTGTGGCCGTTTACGATGGGATGGATCGATTGCCTCTCGCGCGGGCGTGGGATGGGGCGCGGGATTCTCATCTCGGGGCGTTGGGCCGAAGCGAGTGAGGCGCCGACCAAGCCACCGGCGCACCGGCACACGCTGCCGGTTCCGTTCGTTTTGCCAGAGTTTGTACTCAGCCCGCTGGTGGTGCGCATGTTCAATGCTTTGCTTTATCACATTAAAGATTTATCCAATATTAATGATACGATTCGTCCAGGGATCGTTCATCGTATTGACAAAGATACTTCCGGCTTATTGATGATTGCGAAAAATAATGAAGCACACCATTCTTTGGCTAAGGAACTGAAAGAAAAAACTTCCTTGCGACAATATTTAGCGTTGGTCCATGGGGATATTCCTCACGAAAAGGGAACGATCGATGCGCCAATCGGCCGATCAAAAATCAATCGTAAGATGCAGGCTGTCATAGAAGACGGCAGACCAGCCGTGACGCATTTTACTGTTTTGGAAAAATTTGATGGATTTACGTTGATCCAGTGTCAGCTGGAAACGGGACGGACGCACCAAATACGAGTTCATATGGCATATATTGGTTATCCGCTGGTGGGTGATCCGCTCTATGGGCCTAAAAAAACGATCAAAGGCCATGGTCAATTTTTGCACGCACAATTATTGGGTTTCCATCAACCTACAACAAAAGAATTTTTAACTTTTGAAGCACCGCTGCCTGATTATTTTGAAGCAACGATCAAAGAATTTCGAAACTTGCATTGATTTTTAAAAAAAAATAGAGTAAACTGTTTAGAAAGAACTGAATATGTGTTGTCCTTTAAGAATAGTCCCGAGAGGCTAAGAAGGTGAAAAGCTGTGACATTTGAACGCGGATCGTGTTGATTTTGTCTGGCTTGATGCGGATAGAAATATTCCTCCTGCCTTCTTTAGGCAGGAGTTTTTTTATGTCTAAATATAAGAACACACGGAAAAATCGAAAGGAGCATTAATTCATGTATGAAAAAGAAGTAGTAGATGCGGTAACGATGAAACGTGCACTCACGCGGATCACTTATGAGATCATTGAGCGAAATAAGGGGATCCAAGATATTGTTTTGATCGGCATTAAAACCAGAGGAATCTATATTGCTCAAAGAATCGCGCAAAGACTGGAGCAGTTGGAGCACACAGTTGTACCGGTCGGTGAATTAGATATTACCTTATACCGAGATGATGTCGCACTGGTTGAACAACCTGAAGCGCAGCTGCATTCTTCTGATATTCCTTTTTCAGTCGAAGGCAAACAGGTGATTTTAGTTGATGATGTTCTTTTTACCGGACGAACTATTCGAGCAGCTTTGGATGCTGTGATGGATCTGGGCCGGCCCAAGAAGATATCTTTAGCTGTCCTGGTAGATCGCGGGCATCGTGAATTACCGATCCGGGCTGACTTTGTGGGAAAAAATATTCCGACATCGATCGATGAGGAAATCGTCGTGACCATGGAAGAAATAGATGAGCAGGACCATATTTCAATACGTAAAAAAGAGAATAAATGAAGCTTTTAAAAAATGGAGAGTGAAAAAATGTCAGAGAAATTCCGAAATAAAGATGCCGTATTAGATATTCAGGATAAGCCAAAGCCGCTGCATTGGGCAGGTTTAAGTTTACAACATTTGTTTACGATGTTTGGCGCGACAGTTTTAGTACCGATCTTAGTGGGGATCAATCCGAGTATTGCCTTATTGAGTTCTGGTTTGGGGACTTTAGTTTATCTGACTGTGACGAAAGGAAAAATTCCGGCCTATCTAGGCAGCAGTTTTGCTTTTATTGCTGCAATGCAGATGCTGATGGCAAAAGACGGATATCCCGCAGTGGCTCAGGGAGCTATGACAGCAGGTCTGGTCTACATCTTAGTTTCATTTATTATTAAAAAAATCGGTTCAGGCTGGCTGGACAGAGTCCTGCCGCCGATCGTTGTTGGTCCGGTGGTCATGGTCATTGGATTAAGTCTGGCAGCGAATGCTGCAACCAATGCCATGTATACTGATTCGAGTGATCTTAAAACTTATAGCGTCAAATATATTTTAGTCGCTTTAGCCACTCTACTCCTCACGATATTCTTTAAC
>JAATEZ010000302.1 GCA_015655485.1 Lactobacillales bacterium
AACTCTTCTTTCATGGTCAAACTTTTTTGCTTGCGGGCAAAAATCACCGGTACCTGTAAAGCTAGTCCAGCAAAAACCGACGGAGCGATCCCGGAAGATTCGATCGTAACGACCTTGGTTATTTTTTCACTCTGAAATAAACGCGCGAATTCCAGCCCGATTTGCTGCATCAACTTGGGATCGATCTGATGCGTTAAAAAACTGTCTACTTTCAAAACCCCTTCGTCTAATACGCGTCCATCAGTCATGATTCTTTCTTTTAAAACTTCCATCTCTGCTCCTCCTTCTTAATCATTAAAAAAATAAAAAAAGCCCTTCTTGCTCTGTTTAAGCAAAAAAAGGCAGAATATCCCCTTTGTTTACTTATAGTCTGATATTTACGGCATCAGGTAGAAACGGATCAACCTTATCATGATCCATATATAAGCTTTCTTTTAAAACTATTTCTTATTATGCTTTAAAAAAAAATGAAAAACAAGACTTAATGTTTTTTTTACAAAAACATCACAGAATATTTTCTGAAAAAATGAAAGCTAATAAATAAACGGTCAACGACGATCTAATGTTTAAGATCAGCAAATTTTCTGATCAAAGCATCAGTCATACTGATCCAGATGATATTCTTCAACTAATGTCACGAGCTTTTCGGCATAGCCTGGATCAGTCGCATATCCGGCATCCTGCAGAGCTTGGGCGGCAGTTTTATAATCTGTGCTGCTCAGAACTTTTTCATATAAAGAGGGATTCCAGCTGACTCCCGTGACGAATAAATTCGTATGATCATCCATTGAGGCGCCCCAATCCGTATACACTTTAAAGTCGGCTGTGACTTCTACCCACTTACCATCCACATACTCCTTCGTTGTCAAATGGACTTTCTCCGTATCTCCATAGGCTTTCATCCCAAAAAGATTATAATATTTTTTGCCTAGATCACTCGTTCCCCAGTCCGATTCAAGAATCGCCTGACTTATAATAATGCTGGGCAATATTCCATGAGCGGCTTGCAGTTCTTTGGCGTGCGGAGCTAAAGCGGCAATAAATTCCTCTTTGGAAACATCTGCCGTTTCTTGTGCGGCCGGCGTATCATCTTCTGACAAGGAAGTGATCGTATAAACAAAGACGATCCCGATCATTAAAATGATCACCAGCCAAAAAGACAAGGACAACTTTTGTCTTCCTTTCTTGCGATGATATTTCCTTTTTTTCTGTTTACTCATTTTTTCCCTGCTTCTTCTAAAAGATCAATATATTCTTCTAAAACTAAATTATGTTTCACCATATACTGAGCGCTGTCGATCCCGACATAGCGGATATGCCAAGGCTCATAATTGATATTAGTAATAGATTCTTTGCCTTCCGGATAGCGAATAATAAATCCATAAGCCGCTGCATTTGCTGCTAGCCATTTTCCTGCATCCGTTGCGCCAAATCCATCAACTAGACCATTCCCGGTAGCATACCAAGATTCATCAATGACATCTAAAGCAAGCCCCGTATGATGTTCGCTATAGCCCGGCTTTGTCATGTATTCTGCTGTTTTTGTCTCCGCCTCGGCTTGTGTCAAGCCTGAAGCTAAATACTTGTTGATATCCTGCTGGTAAAGCTGAGTTTGATAGGCAACAGAACGGTATGTCGACATGACTGTCAAAGTAATCCCGCTTTGTTCAGCCGCTGCTGCTAAAGAATTGTAAGAATCAATGATTCGGTTGTCCACTTCATGTCCATCAGACAAAGTGCCTATCGGAATCGTTGTTTCATCTAAAGATGTCGCATGTGTACTATTGACCAGAACCAGATCCCAATCGGATACTTTTACATCGGGCAAATTTTTTTTAGCTTTTTTTTGACTAGAGCTCTTTTTGGTAGTTGTATCAGAACTAGTTGTAGTATCTGATCGACTAGCTACATCTTTACTTTGTCTTTGAACAATATTAAAAATAGCCAGCCCAACACACGCAATCACAAACAAAAAAGAGAGGTATCCGAATACTTTTCTTTTCACGAGTTTATTTTACACTTCCTTCGCATGCAAATACGTATCCGTCAAATTATCATTCACCCATTCGAGCAGATCTGTTTGAGCACCTTCGATTTGTTTTTGGACCATTGCCGGC
>JAATEZ010000247.1 GCA_015655485.1 Lactobacillales bacterium
CTATTCTGCAGATAAGGCTGGTCCATTGATCCATTTAAATGAACGGGCCAGCCTTATCTGTTCAAAAATATACTTTTTTAGTCTGTTCCTCATCCAAAAATTTCCCACTCGCTTATTTTCCCCATTTCATCAGCGGACTCATTGAGATTCGTTCATGAATGTGAGTAATGCCTTCTGCCAAGAGATCAGAACAAGTGATTACTTCAAGATTATCCGGTTTATTCTCATCCGGAACCCAAACCGAATCAGTGACACATATTTTATTTATCGGAACTTTTGCTAATATTTCTTTAGCATTTTCAGAGAACAATCCATGGGAGGCTGCGACATAAATTTCACGAGCTCCGTTGGCTGCCAAAACTTTAACTGCGGTCGCAAGGGTCACCCCCGTATTAATGATGTCATCGATCACGATGCAGACTTTGCCATACACATCTCCGATCAGGTAATCCAAACCATTTTTTTCCTCCTGCGAGCGCTGATCCACGATCGCCATAGTTGTCTCTAAATAATGAGATAGCTCACGCGCACGACGGACTCCGCTGTTTTTAGGAGAAACAACGACTAAGTCCTCTCCGCAATAACCGTTTGTTTGATAGTATTCAGCAAACAACGGCATGGTAAAAAGATTATCCACGGGAATATCAAAAAAGCCTTGGACTTGGATCGAGTGCAAGTCCAACGTTAAAACTCTGGTCGCTCCAGCTTTTTGCAACAGATTCGCTACTAATTTAGCAGTAATCGGCTCATGGGGTTTAGCAGTCCGGTCTTGTCTAGCATATCCATAATAAGGAATCACAATATTAATTGTTTTCGCGCTTGCTCGTTTGAGTGCATCGATCATGATCAATAACTCCATCAAATGCGTATTTACCGGATCACTAGTGGACTGGATCAAATAAATATGATCGCCACGAACACTTTCTTCAAGATTTATTTGTATTTCCCCATCGCTAAATTGCCTGACAGCACATTTTCCCAGTTTTGTTCCAACATTTTCAGCAATTTTTTGAGCAAGTGGTTGATTTGAATTCAAACTAAAAATCTTCAAGGTAGGATCGTGGTAATTTTTTCTCATAACAGCCTCCATTTTATGTAGTTCATTTTCATAAATCTTGATTTCATTATCCACTGGTTATTATCTCATAGGGAAGTCTGAACTACAATTGCTAATTCGTGGTCTCATAAGCTTTCTCACACATATTTCTCAACAGTCTCATACGATCGGCCGACATCTGCCAAATCATGCATATCTGAACCATATACAAATTCGATACCTTTATCGATTCCCTTCTCGATGATCTCTATCGTCGGATAAGTCTCACCACAATCTTTTTTATAGAGTCCCGCCGTGTTTAAATCTAATTGAAAATTTTGTTCTTTTGTTTTTGTTAGAATTTCTTCGATCAAGTTCAGAGATTCAGGCGCAAAATCAGTCGTATCTGAAAAAGCTTTTTGATATTTTTGGCAAAGAGTGATGTGCCCTAATCTTTTAGGCTTGAAAAAACCGAGATCCGCTTCTAAAGATTTCAATACCGTTTGAAAATACTTGATTTGCGCTTTTTGAAAAGATCCTGCATAAGCAACTACTCCTTCTTGATAATCTTCGTAAGAATAATCGATGCCGCGCAAACCATCCACACCAGGAAGAAAATGGACGGATAATAGTCCATCATCTGTTTGTGCCCCATACTCATCCAATAAATCCTTCGTCCAGGCCTCCGCTTTTGGAAAGTAATCTAATTCAAAACCGATATGCAACAAAATATCAGCTGCATACTTCTTCTTTAAACGATGCATCTTTTTTAGATAATGGTCTACGTCATTCAATGCCATAGCTGCAGTATCCCAAACAATTCTGGGGCCGCCGGCATTTTCAAAAACACCGGGCGGCAAAGGCGCATGTTCAGTGATACTGTATTCCGTAAACCCCAGCTTAATCGCTTTGTGAATAAAAAGTTCTGTATCTTCATGACTTCCATGAGGACAATACTCGGTATGTGTATGGCCATCTCGCTTCATTTTCTTCGAACCTTTCCCTTTAGTATTTTAAAAAAACGCCCTTTATAAAATAAAAAGGACGCTGGAAGATAAAAATTATTGGCGAATCTGTCCTTCCCCATAAACAATATACTTCGTTGAGGTCAGCTCATTCAAACCCATCGGACCACGAGCATGCAATTTTTGCGTACTGATCCCGATCTCGGCTCCGAAACCATAGACGAAGCCATCGGTAAAGCGAGTCGAAGCATTGGCATAAACTGCAGCAGCATCTACGCGTTGTAAAAATCTTTGGGTAGCAAAATAATCATCGCTGACAATCGCCTCTGAATGTTTCGTATTATATTTATTGATGTGATCGATCGCTTCATCTAATGAGTCTACTACCTTTACCGCCAGGATATAATCTGAAAATTCCGTATACCAATCTTCTTCCGTAGCAGGAATGGACTGTTTCAGTATCTTGCCGGCACGTTCATCTGCCCGCAGCTCGACATTGTATTCATTCAGAGCCGCTTCGATCACAGGCAAGTAGTTTGCAGCCACTTCTTTGTGGATCAGCAAAGTCTCCGCTGCATTGCAGACAGACGGACGTTGACACTTCGCATTAATGATAATATCTGTAGCCATCTTTAACTGAGCAGCCTTATCTACATACACATGGCAATTGCCCTTCCCTGTTTCAATAACCGGTACTGTCGCTGTTGCCACAACCGTTTCGATCAACCGGGCCCCGCCGCGGGGAATAAGGACATCAATATACTCATTCAAACGCATCATTTGTTGAGCCACTTCTCTAGAAGTGTCTGAAACAAACTGGATCGCCTCTTTGGGCACACTGGTTTTCGCTAACTCAGTTTGCAGGATTTCAACTAAAACTTGATTTGAATGATAAGCTTCCTTACCTCCACGCAAAATAACAGCATTTCCAGATTTAAAACAAAGAGAAGCTGCGTCCGTTGTCACATTTGGCCGTGATTCATAGATGATACCGATAACACCTAGAGGCACTTTCTGTTTTGCAATCAGCAAACCGTCTTCATTACGCCACATTTTTTCAGATGTTCCTATCGGATCAGGTAAATCAGCTACTTTTCTCATTCCCTCCGCCATTTCTAGGATACGCTCATCTGTTAGACGTAGACGATCCAACATGACTTCAGAGATTCCTTCTTCTTTAGCTTTGGCTAAATCTTTTTGATTTTCCTTTAATATTTCGTTTCGATGTCCGGCAACAGCATCTGCCAGTTGTAGTAGGATTCGATTTTTTGTCGGTGTATCCGTTTGCCCTAATTCATAGGCAGAAAATTGTGCTTGCTTTCCCAAAAGATTTAAATCCATACGACTCCACTCCTTACAGGATCAATTTTAAAAAATATTTTTTTACATCTTGAGATCTTCTACAAATAAGGTTCCGATTTCTTCACCCTTGATAATATCAAAAAGAATCCGCGGATTCTTGCCATTGGCTAAGATCATAGCTTTTTTTGCTGCGAAAATCCGTTCTACAGCCCGCAGTTTGCTGTGCATTCCACCGGTTCCAAGGATACTGCCTTGCCCACCTGCGACTTTATATAGATCCGCATTCACTTGATGGATCTCATGAAATAACTTGGCCTGCTTTTCTATTAATGGATCCGATGAGAAAAAGCCATCAATATCTGAAAGCATGATCAACAGGTCAGCATCGGTCACTACAGTCACTATCGCCGAAAGCTGATCATTATCGCCGAATTTTGTTAAATGGTCCAGTTCATCAACAGCGACCGTGTCATTTTCATTGACAACAGGAATAATCTTCATTCGCAATAATTGTTCCAATGTATTTGAGACATTTTGACGGCTTTCAGGATATTCAGTCACGTCACGAGTCAAAAGAACTTGGCCGATCGTCTGACCATAAATGGAGAAGCGCTGATTATAGATATTGATCAATTCCGCTTGACCAATGGCAGCAACTGCCTGCTGCTCCGGGATCGTTTCCGGTCGATTTTGCAGATGCAGCTTCTTCATTCCAACTCCGATTGCTCCTGAAGAAACTAAAATGACCTCCAAACCACGATTATTCAAATCCGTCAGCGCAAAAGCCAATTGATCAATAGAAGATAAGTTGATTCCGCCATCCTGATAGATCAGTGAACTCGTTCCCACTTTTACGACGATCCGCTTCGCTCTTTTCACTACATTCCGCACGTTCCTACTCCTCGTTTCTCTACATTTATTGCCCCTATCATACCTTTTCCTGCAGTTATATTCAAGCAAGAAAAACAGAGCACAGTGCTTTAAATTTTGAACATGAGTTAAAAAAA
>JAATEZ010000397.1 GCA_015655485.1 Lactobacillales bacterium
GCTCCCATAATGTTCGGCGGATTGACGGCTTTATCGGTAGAAATCATCACAAATTTTTCGACATGATGCTGCTTAGCGATTTCTGCGACATTCTTAGTCCCGAAGATATTATTTTTGACGGCTTCCATTGGGTTATATTCCATCAGCGGAACATGTTTGTGAGCGGCCGCATGATAGACGATTTCTGGTTGATACTCCATCATCACTTCATCCAAACGGGCGCGGTCCTGAATATCCGCGATGATTGGTGTCAATACAATGTCATGCATTGTACATGTTTGCTGTAATTCTTTCGTGATCAGATAAATGGAGTTCTCGCCATGACCCAGCAATAATAACTGTTTAGGGGCAAATTTGATCAGCTGACGACAAATTTCTGAACCGATCGAGCCTCCTGCCCCAGTGATCAAAATCGTTTTCCCTTGGATCGAATCCTGGATCAATTCCATATCCAAATCAATTTCTTCGCGACCCAATAAATCAATCACATCAATTTCACGCAACTTTGAAACGCTGACTGTTCCTTCTGCGATTTCTTCTAGTGAAGGCATGCTGGTAATTGGGATCTTCACTTGATTCGCTACATCTAAAATTCGTTCATAATCTTTCGGACACAACGAAGGTATGGCAATAACTAATAATTCGACTTGATATTCTCTAACTAAACGAGGAATATCATCTACAGTCCCTAAAACTTTTTTTCCGCAAAAAATCGTTCGTACTTTATCCGGATCGTCATCGACTAGGCCGATCACCTGAATATCACTATGATTACTAGCATTATTTAAGCTGGACAATAAGATACTTCCACCGGCTCCCGCTCCAATGATCAATGTTTTTTTCAAGTGCTGATGTATATTTTTGGAATGACTTCTATACTCCGTTAGAATACGCCAGCCGACTCTACTGGAACAGATGAAAAAGAGACTTAACAGAAAGGTCAAAGTCGCATAACGCAGGCTTCCAGTACGAAAAAAGGATAAGACCAGAAAAATCGTGATCGTACTGGACAAAATATTTGCCGCGCAGATCCAGATGATTTCGCGTAAATCAGTAAAACGGTTCACACGTGTAAAGACATGGAAGAAAAAACCCAAAATCAAATAGCTGATCCACTGAAGTAAAAAAGAAATAATATAGATATTTCGAGGTAGGCTTACATAGGGCACCACGAAAAAATAAGCGATTAAATTGGCCAATAACATTAAAATCGTATCAACGACAATTAAGGTAAATATTTTCCCTTTACGACTCAACTCCTATTCCCCCCAAACTTTTTCTCCTACTATTTTAAGTGATTATTTTCTCATCCAATATACCCAACCATTTCTGCATCACTTTAAACACATATGTAGTGAAAAATCTGATTCTCCCCATTCTTTGATTTAACTATCTTTGAATAACTAATCCAAATTAAAAATTGTCATTTTTTTGCAGGCAGCATTTATTTTAAATGAACACTTGCCTAATCATTCTACCTTATAAAATCGATATTCGGTTAATCAATATTATAGAAAAAGCTCCTCCATTTTTTGAACTTTCTTAAAAATTATCCAAAAATTCTTTCAATTTCGCAACAACTTTTTAAAATTCAGATATGTCTTATTATGTATGATAAAAAATGCAGAGAACGTCAATCCAAATTTTTTTGAGTTATCCCCATAGGATCATTTTCTCTTACTGATCATACTCAATTACTGTAAGGGCGATTTCCACAATAACAATAGATTTTTATTATTCTCTGCTCCATTATAAATAGTGCCAAGAACGTTGGCATCGACATTTTCCAAAAGACTTTTTGCCCGAATCAGGAGATCTTTATTGGAATAGCCCTCTCTGACTATAAGAATCGTTCCATCTGCTTTAGCAGCTATGATCTGAGCGTCAGTCACCAAAACGACTGGCGGCATATCGAAAATAATCAAATCAAAAATATTATTCAACTCTTCCATGACTTCAATCATTCGTCCAGATGCCAGCAGTTCCGATGGATTAGTTGGTTTAGGGCCGCTTGGCAATATCCGAAGACTACTCATTCCCGGATCGCAGATGGCTTGATCGATAGTAGTTCGCCGATCGCTTAAGAGTGTGCTCAACCCTATTTCATTATTTAAAAGAAACGAATCAGAAATCGAAGACTTGCGCAAATCAGCATCGACCAATAATGTCTTTAATCCTGTATCCGCAAACACGACTGCTAAATTAGTGGCAGTTGTCGATTTTCCTTCCCCGGATACCGAAGAAGTTACTACGATTGTTTTTAGCTTTCGTGCGCTCATTGTATGCTGGATATTTGTTCTAATGGTTCGATATTGCTCAGATATGACTGAAGCTTTATCAGTGACAGTGACTATACTGACCAGCTTTTCACTGTTTTTATTTTTTTTCCCTTTTGGCATTGACATCCGCATTTATTTTGTCCTCGATTCCTATCTATCATTCTAGCTTTATCGGTTTTCACAAAACTCTTTAAACGTGAAATTGAGCCGCTTTTTTAGATCCGCTTTCGGACTGCACGTGATAAATGATTATCTTCCTTAGAATCAAGTGTATTTTTTTCATAACGAAAGCTTTGTTCTTTCGCTGACATTTTGGGAACTGTTCCTAAATTGGCATACTGGAGAGTTTCGGTAATAAAGCTGTCATCCTTGACCGTCTTATCCATAAATTCTCGTACAAAAGCCAAACCGATACCGATCATCAGACCTAAGACCGCACCAATCGCCAGATTCAATCGATTATTCGGAGAAACGGGAGTGGTATTGGCCGTTGCTTGCGAAATGACCGAAATTTTATCCACATTTGTCAATTCTTTCGCCTGTTCCTGAAAAACACTGGCTGTCGTGTTGGCAATAGCTGCTGCTTCTTTGGCATTTTATGATTCAACATCGATTGAGAAAATTTGCGAATCCGTTTCTTGATCGACCGTGATCATCGCTTTCAAATCAGCGACTGTTCCATCAAAATCGCCGGCAGTTTTCAACTGTTCTTGCGCTTTATCCAAAACTGCATTACTAGTGATCAAAGTTTTATACGTATTGATCATCATCAAGTTGGCATTGACATCGTTCACATCTTGCTGATCAGAAGTCGGCAGCGTCACGATCATTTGCGTTGTCGCACTATACTTTGGAGTAATAATAATAAAAGTTAAGAAACCCGCTATTCCCAGACATACGAACATGCCTATCAGCATGATCCATAAATTCTTCTTTAAAATACTAAATATTTCTTGTAAGCTGATCGTTTCTTCCATTTACTCCCGGTCCTTCCACTTTTCTACTTGAAAAAAAATACATTTTAAGCCATTGATTTTTTTAATAAATTATTCTTAAAAAGAATTATAGCATACTTTTTTCTTCAGAAAACCTTTGATAATTATTCCGTTAAATAAATAACGATTTACTTTTTTTTCACTTTAAATCCGTTTTATAACAATACTCACTATAAAACCGTTATTTTATCTTAACAAAACATCACATTTGAATTTTTGAATAAGTTAAGTGTAAATTTGAAAATAGACAAACATCTTGTGTAAAAAAAACTTTAAAATAAAAAACGGCCGGAACAGTCAGAAAATTTTTGCTTGCTCTTTTTTTATTCTTCTCATTTTTTCTGATCCATACGCGTTAGAAATAACACTTTCCATAGGCCGGTTATTGCTGAAAATAGTTTAAAACAAGCCGAAACGCTTTTGTGCAACACCCTCATAATCAGTCGGATAAATGAGCTCTCCATTGATCAAGTCCTTAGCCGTCTGCTGCATCTTCATCACCTTATCTAAACCAAAGTCCTGCGCCATTTTTTCATAGCCGACTTTCATTTGTGAAGAACGTTTGTTTATCCCATGTGCATCCGAGGCCATCATCTGGACTAAATTATGTTCTACTAAAAGCTTTGCCGTTTTTTGGATTTTTTTTCCAAAAGTTCCAATATAACTCGGAGCAGTCAACTGAGTCAACACACCCATGTCTAAAAAATCAAGCAAGCGGTTGGGGGCTTCGATGATCTTGGCATTACGCTCTGGATGAACAATAATTGGACGCTTACCCATATCAAACAATTTCATAAACAATTGCTGGGTATAAGCAGGTATATCCATGCTGGGAAATTCGATCAATAAATATTTTTCTTCTAAATCGATAAATTGGATTTCCCCTGCAGCTATTCGGGCAGGCAGGTCTCCGCTGATCCTTATTTCTTGTCCTTCGAAAAGTGTCAGTGGGATCAACCGGTCATCCAGCTCTTTTTGAAGAGCAGACACTCTTTGCCTCACTTCGTTTTTGGGATTCAGATAAACACCGTTATTATGATGAGGAGTACATAAAATGTGGGTGACTCCTTCCTTTACTGCTGCATAAGCCATATCGAGCGAGTCATCTAGTGTTTGTGCCCCATCATCAACTCCCGGTAAAATATGACAATGTAAATCCAGCATCCAAACTCCTCCTTGCTTAAAACTTTAATTAAAAATCAATCTCCATAATAATAATAGGCAGCTCCGCTGTCTTTATTATTTTCTGAATCATTGTAGATAATCCCCAGAACATTCGCCTTCACGTTTTCCAAAAGAACCTTTGTTCGAATCAGAGCATTCTTATTGGACATACCTTCTCTCACGACAAGAATCGTACCATCAGCTTTAGCCGCTATAATCTGCGCATCTGTCACGGCTATGATTGGCGGTGTATCAAAAATAATTAAATCAAAATGACGCTTCAAGTCTTCGGTCACCTCCGACATTCGCTTAGAAGACAGCATTTCTGAAGGATTGGGCGGCTTAGGCCCGCTAGGCAGAATCCAAAGATTGGATATGCCGGAATCACTAATAATTTGATCGAATGAAGCCCCTCGATCACGTAAAAGATTACTGAGACCTGAACTATTATTTAGAACAAATGAATTAGCAATAGTCGGTTTTCTCAAGTCAGCATCGATCAATAAGACCTTGAGCCCTGTATCAGCGAATACGACTGCCAGATTAGCGGCTGTCGTAGATTTTCCTTCTTCCGGCCCTGAAGAAGTCACAGCAATCGTTTTCAGCATCCGATCAACCATCGCATACTGGATATTCGTCCGAATCGTTCGGTATTGCTCGGATATCACTGAATTTTTATCTGCTACAGTGACCAAACTCACCATTTTTTTATGTTTTTTATTTGTTTTTTTCCCAAACATTCTTTTTCTCCTCTACTATTCTCTTATCCTTTAGACAATATTTTGTCTTGCATTAATAAAATTAATCCTAATTTGCTGCTTTGAGGCCGGAAAAGTCACGATCATCTGTGTTGAAAAAATATACTTTGAAAGAATAAAAACAAAGAAATTCGTTATTCCCAGTTATACGAACATATTCCTTAAAATAACCAGTATTTTTTTTTTACACTAAAAATTATTCCTTACACATTGACCGCCGCTTCAATCCGCTTTCAATTCTGATCCCTCCATTAGTGAAGCTTTCTTTTTGTCACCTTATTAAAAATAAACGAAATAGCCTTTTCATAAATTATATCATACTTTCCTCTTAGAAATCCTTTTAAATGCTTCACCTTTAATAAATAACTATTTGCTCTATTTTCATTTTATGACCCTTTTAAAAAAATCTGTAAACTCTTAAATTTTAAATTTTAAAAAAAAAAACGACAATAAGTCGTTGAATTCTTTTTCGTTTTATATTTTTTTTTTTTTTTTTTTTTTTCCTTTTCTATTTTTTAAATTAATCTTTATTATTATATATTTGTTCTTATTTTTTTTTTTTTTTTTTTTATTTTTAAAATCTTTCC
>JAATEZ010000342.1 GCA_015655485.1 Lactobacillales bacterium
CGAAAATATAAATTAAAGTTATGACAGAACTCATACTCAATGATCAGCATGAGTCTCACCGCATTTTCCTGAATGGACTACTGCAGTCCGCAGAAGAAATATATATAGCTGTTGCTTTTCTGAAAATGGCAGGAATTGATTTTATCCGTCCGCACCTGAACGGCGGTGCCAGACTTACGATCATTGCTGGTATCAATTTCGGAATAACAGACCCAGTCGCTTTGACAGCTTTACTTAATATCACAAAATCAAATTTGAATGTAAGGGGGTTCATGGGTAGGCAGGATATCCGGACAGTCTTCCATCCTAAATTATATTTGATCAAGGACAGAAATTTTTGCCATATCATCAGCGGGTCGGCTAATCTCACTGCAGGAGGAATGTCTAAAAACATAGAAAGCTCTATATATCACCGTTGTACTTTTGATGACCAGATTTGGAAAGATTCACTAGCTTTCTTCAATGCATGCGTGTCACCTGCGCAGGCTGACCTGATCAGCACCCGAGTGATAGCGATGTATCTAAATTACTTTAAGAAACAAAAACTCGTAAACGACCAGGCAGATCCTTTCCCGGATATAGATAGTCCGTTTTATGATCTGAAAAAACTAAAATCCAGGTACCTGAAACTAAACCAGGAACTACTTACAAGCCAACTGGAAAAAAAACAAGATAGGTACAATGAGGCTAAAAAGGTGCTTGAGGAAATAGCAGCCAAACCATTGCCAGCTACAAGATTCCAATATCTGATCGAGCGTCTCATCGGCGGAGAAAAGAAAACTAAGGACAAACTATGGGCGTCAAATAGTATGTTCAGACAAAAAACAGCGATATTAAAACAGCAGGCTAAATTCAGGAAGCTCATCAATACAATAAAAAGTAGCCTGGCCGAGAATCCAGAAGTCATTTATAGAAAGGCCAAAGCAGAAAGTATGTATATCTATGGCCTTGGCGCCAATTTCATTGGCGAGATCATGATGACCTACGACTATGAAAAACTGCCAAACTTCAATACAAATCCAGTTACAGTACTAATTGAGGATGGAAAAGTCGACCTAAGTCGTTATACCAATAGTTATAATCAGATGCAGTATTTGGCATATTACAATATCATACATGAAATTGTACATTCCTTAGATCTCAAAAACATGCTGGCTGCGGATAGTTTTTTTGATTCTATCTACCAGGATTTAAAAAATGAATTAAAACTAAAACACAATTAGATTATCAAATATGCGCAATCTCAAACCTCTAATCAAAGACCAGAAAATTTCTATTGATCCCCACCTAAGAGGAACGGGTGAACTCAACGATTGGGAGGACGAACGTTATGATATCCATGTGCATAAAACTACAAACGTCAAACTTCACGGAGAGGTTGAGAGTGTTGACATTAGGTTGCCTATTAATTCAGACCGAAAGGCCAGTTTTAAGATAAAAAATGCACACTCTCCACTGGGCGAAGACAAACTTACCAAAGAAATACAAGCGGTGCTTTCTGATACAAAGAGACTGCAAGTCTTTATTGATGATCTTTTAAAAGTGTTAGACAATTATAGTACTAAGACTTTAGGCCGAAGAGACCGAGCCCTTCAGGCAGCCAAACGGCTTGCGCGACATTTCGGACTTACCCACAAAGAAAAAGAGATCGTTACCTATATCAATGAAAAGATAGAAGCTGTAGCAGTTACTTACTCAGATGAAGAACATAATTTCTATGAAGTCAAGCTCGATCAACAAGAAATTACCTTTGAGCAGACCGGTAGTTGGGCAAAAGGACAAAGGCGCCGTTCCAGAAAAAAATATTAACTATTAATTTTTAAAGTATGAAACAATTTCAAATTGAATTTATTTACCAAGGCGATGCCATCGATACCAAATCCTATGACGTTCTGCCGTACATTCCCCAAGTTGATGAGATCATTTATCTACAATGTGAAAATCCTGAAATGAACAATGATAACATGTATTTCAGGGTAGTGGAGAAAAGAACACTTTTTTTCTCTACAACAAATTTGAGACAAAAAGTAATGATAAAGCTAGAGCCACAACGATCCACTGATTGGTGATTTTAAATTCTTAAAGAATCGTTTTGAATTACGTTTAATTGGTATACCAATTAGCAAAGTGACTTAAGTTTTTTCTTCTGCAGATGCAATGTTAATGGCTTAAAAGCTAGTGTTTATATTTTAGAACTCAGCGACCTAATAGAAAAAGAATAAATTTCTCTTTTATAGGGGGAATTTTGGATCTTGATGTTATTCTTCAGTAGAATATAGCATTGAAAGTTGAGAAGAAAGGGGAGGCGTTTATGGGGAGTCGCTTGAGGAGTTATGTTAAATATTTATATTAGCCTTCATTCAAATTAAACTAGTAAGAAAATGAAAATCTTTGCCAAGTGCATTAAAATGCCCACTGGAGGTGATGATGTAAAAATTGACATTTATCCGACGGCCGTAAAAACAATTTTAATTGATAACATACAAATCACCCACCAACATCCCGAATATAGTTTTTTGCTAGAACAGACCCTTGAGGTGAGTGAAGAGGAATTAACACAACTTCGGGATCCAGAATTTATATATACTGAAGGAACAGCTCCCTACAAGATTATAGATGGATTTAGAAAAGCATTTGACCAGGTTTTATCCTACATTAAATATTTTGGTTTTATCCCACAATTAGATGAAAGGCTTGGTGCAATAGGCATGGCAGAATGGTCGGTGGATAACGAAAACTGGATACAAGTGCCAACGAAATTTAACAGTCAGTGGATTCCAGGTGGATGGATTTACAGGCTTCATGAATCTTTTCTTGAATGGTGGATATTCTGGTCATGCTGACCCCAGTAATGCACATACTGACCCCCCTTCGGGGATTTGGCCTGTCATAGCTGACGGCATGACAATTTTACCTTTTTTTTCTAAGACTTTCTCCTTTTAATTCAATTCTGTAAGAAG
>JAATEZ010000506.1 GCA_015655485.1 Lactobacillales bacterium
TATCAGGAATATCCTCCAGCATCGTATAGATGCAGATGACAAAACAATTGCCGGGTTATTTATTGCAGACAGGCTCGATCACATCCTGAATAAAACGAACGGTCTGTTAAAAATGATGGAACAGGGATACACAGCAATAACTGACCGTTATTATTTTTCTTCATACGCCTATCATGGTTCTCATATGCCGCTTGAATGGGTTATTCAGGCAAATTCACTCAGCGAAGGCCTGCTACGTCCCGATCTTAATATTTATATTGATATTGTACCGGAAGTAAGTTTGAAAAGAATTAGCAAAGGAAGAACATCCATGGATCTGTATGAAACAATGGAAAATCTTCAAAAAGTCCTCAACATGTATTTTAAAGCAATGAAGGTTCTGGAAGACAAAGAAAACATTTTTGTAACAGATGGCAACCGTAATGCAGAGGCTATTGCCGCCGATATATATGAAAGAGTAATGGAGCTTACACCAACCTTACATAAAGCTGATTTGAATGGACAAAACCTATAAAAAAATTCTTGACTCGTTTACAGTTGAATTGATCGCAGAGGGAGATTTTTGGCGAATATTCCGGAGAGGCACACTCATAGACTTAATCAAGTTGAACTTTTTTCATTTTCAAAAAACCAACAAAGAAAAATATTTAATCGAAATTATTACTCATTAGTGTCCCGTTTAAACTAGAAGATTTTCAATTGATTATAGAAAAGTTCTTTGACATCTTGATCGCGTTGCTTTTTTAGAAGCTGATTTATTGGTGTTTTATCGAGCAATGAACTGACTAAAATTTGGAGAACTTCATAGTTGGTATATTCAGATTTTAATTGTTGTTTGATAATTGCAATAAGCGTATATGTTATTACGGCAATATAGACCTGAGTCTTGACCGCATTTTCTGTGGTTCCCCAAAATGATTTTATTTTGAGATGCTGTTTGATCCATTTGAAAAACAATTCAATTGCCCACCTGTGTTTATAAAGAGCAGCTATATCTTCAGCACTCAGGTATGGATTGTTAGTTAAAAAGACAAATGTTCTACCTTGATCTTGGTCGTAAAATTTGATGCGCCGGATTTTTTCTGCATATTGTCTAAAGGAATAAAAGCCCTTAAGTTCTCCAGTTTGATCGCATTGTACGCCTGTTGATTTATCTACAGCTGCTGAGTGTTGTCTTTTAAACTGGAGATTATTCTTTGCTCGTATTACAAAAAAGGACTTGGATTCATGGATGACAAACAGTCTTTCGAAGTCCATGTAACCCCTGTCAAATATGTAAAAACTGCCGGGTTCATAGATTATTTTATCCATAGCACGGGTATCATGAACGGAACCTGGTGTAACATGAATAAACACAGGAATGGCGGTTCTGACGTCATACTGAGTATGTAGTTTTATAGCAGCTTTGGTTGTCCGGAAGGTTGCCCAGCAAAATACACCAAGACATAAATCGATGGTAGTGGAATCAAATGCATAAACAGAATTTGAAAAGGAGAATTGTGTGTTATCATCATCAATACACAGCTTTCTTGCCTCCGCCACAAGATGATAGGCAAAGTCCTGATATATCAACCAACTTCTATTTTCATTTGCCTTGGCCAGATTCGTTTTGGAAACATTTTTTCCGAACCCGAGATGATACGCCTTTTTAGCATGAGCACCTACTGTTAAAACCAGATCTCGAAGACTCTCTCGATTGCTCAACTGGCCATACATCATGCACATCAATTGATTCCAGCAAGTGAAATGCCGGACATAGTGATCACCTTTGTAGCGGGCCACAATACTATCAAAAATCCGCTGCGGAAGAAATGAACTGATTTGTGCAAAAACATACTTTCCGCTATTCATAAAAATGCTGATTTACAGCAAGTTATGTTTTCGCTTATTTCAAATCGTCACGGGCTCAAATTCGCCTGGAAAGCAAGCGCGTCAATGATTTCAAAGAACTGAGTATTATTTTAACGGGACACTAATGATATAAAATAAGAGCAAAAACCGGGTATGATTTCATTTTAGATCATCTAGGAGATCTTATTTGGGATGATCTTGGTTATGAAATAGCAAGTAAGATTTCTTTTGATCTAAAAAAATATCAGAGTCTTACTAAAGAAAAAGTATATGATTGTGTATTAGATATTTGCAAACAATATAAGGCGCTTATCGAAAATAATGGATTAGTAGAACACTTATATGATTCCAACGGAAAAAAGCGACCAGAGAGGTTTCCGCAATTATTGCTATTTGCAATCGCGGATTCGTATTGTAATTCCAATAACATCGATTTAACTAGAGAACCAAATGCTGGGTCAGGAGCCTTAGATTTTAAATTTTCTCAAGGCTTAGCTAAAGTAACATGTGAGGTAAAATATTCTAGCAACAATAACCTAGTTGAAGGCTATGAAAAACAATTATCTGCATATAACATAGCCGAGAAAGTTAATTTTCAAAACAGTGTCTATTTAGTTATTAGAGTTAATGATAAAAATGATGCAAAAATTGCTCTTATTCAATCGTACGAAAATGACAGAAAAAAACTTGGAAAAGAGACACCAACAGTCATTGTTATTAACGGAATAAAACAACCGTCTGCAAGCAAAAGAAAATGA
>JAATEZ010000306.1 GCA_015655485.1 Lactobacillales bacterium
AAAAAGGCAAATTTCGTATGAATCAAAAAGCGGTTTATGCTTCATTCGCTATTTTGCTCCAGACCAGTCCGTCTCATTCCGATTTTTGAGTTTGATTGACAAAAAAATAGACAAAGTAAGGGACAAATCATTTAGAACCAGCAAAAATGTGGTAAAATATTATTTTAAACGATTGATAAGAGAAGGGCGATAGAAGAATGGAACATATTTACTTAGATCATGCCGCTACGACACCAACGGCACCAGAGGTTATAGCTGAAATGCAGCTGGTTATGAGAGAAATTTGGGGCAATCCTTCCAGTATCCATCAATTTGGACGCAGGGCCAAACAAAAATTGACGGCGGCCAGGCAAGTGATCGCGGCAAGCATTGGGGCCAAGGAACATGAAATCATTTTTACGAGTGGCGGTACGGAAGGAGACAATACCGCGATTTTGCAAACGGCATTTTCGCGTCAGACAATAGGTAAACATATCATGACAACAAAAATCGAGCATCCAGCTGTCTTGCGATCGATGGATTTTTTAGAGCAGCAAGGTTTTGAGGTCACTTATCTGCCTGTGGATGAACAGGGGCGATTGTCTTTAACAGATTTTAAAAATGCTTTGCGCATGGATACGATCCTTGTTTCTATCATGACTGGAAACAATGAGATTGGAAATCTTTTACCAATTCGGGAGATTGGAGTTTTATTGGCGGATCATCCGGCCTATTTTCATACAGATGCGGTTCAAGCTTATGGTATAGAGTCGCTGGATGTCAATGAACTATCTGTGGATTTGCTGAATATATCGGCTCATAAGTTAAATGGTCCGCGGGGAGTTGGTTTTTTATATTGTCGAGAGGGACACTTTTTACCTCCGTTGATGCATGGGGGCGAACAGGAGGAGAAAAGACGCGCCGGTACTGAAAATCTTCCTGGGATCTGCGGGCTTGCCCGAGCGGTCGAAATCATGACCCCGGAAATAAAAGATCAACGCAGGCAGCATTATCTGGAACTTCAAAATATTTTTTTGAATTATCTAACTAAAGAAAAAATTGATTTTAAGATAAATGGCGACGCTGAAAATAAATTACCTCATATATTAAATCTTTGGATAAAGGGGATCCCAAGCGATTTATTGTTGATGCACTTAGATCTGCAAGGAATCGCGATTTCCACTGGTTCCGCCTGTACTGCGGGAAATGTTGAACCGTCACATGTTTTAAGCGCCATGTACGGCAAGGATCATCCTGCAATAAAGGAATCAGTCAGATTAAGTTTTGGAGTGGGTATTTCAAAAGCAGATATCCAATTGGTAGGAGAAAAATTTGTTGCTATCATCAATAAATTGCGACAATAGGGGGCTTGAAGAAGTGTCAGAAAAAGGCAAAGGGACTTTTTATGGTTTTGCGGCTTACATTTTTTGGTCAGGTTTGCCTTTTTATTGGAAACTGGTGCCGGATGTTCCAGCAATAGAAATTTTGTGTTATCGGATTGTTTGGTCTTTCATTTTTATGCTGCTCTATATTGTAATATCAAAAAAATGGACGGCTTTTATGGAAGAGATAAAGACTATTTTTATTGATCGAAAAAAATTGCAAGTGGTTATTTTGACTTCTCTTTTGATTTCCATCAATTGGTTTTCTTTTATTTTGTCGATTGGTCAAAAAAATGTAACGGAGGCTAGTCTTGGTTATTATATTAATCCACTAGTCAATGTTCTTTTGGCAACCGTTTTTCTAAGAGAAAAATTGAATCGAACGGGGGTCATTGCCAGTTTGTTAGCTATGCTTGGTGTGGGGCAACTGATCTTTCAAACGGGGAAAATTCCTTGGCTGGCTTTTACAATGGCTCTTTCATTCAGCTTATACGGATTATTGAAAAAACAAGTTTCTATTAGTTCCTATGCCGCTTTGACACTGGAAACATTTTTTACCCTGCCCTTGGCTTTACTTTATTTAATAATATTCGCAAAGAGCGGTTTTATGGGTTATTCGGTCAAAATCGATTTTTTGCTTATGGGCGCTGGGATAGTGACTGCGATACCTTTGCTTCTATTTGCTGAATCTGCGAAAAGGATCTCGTACATTTTGCTGGGGTTCATTCAATATATCAATCCGACCTTGATGCTGGTTTGGGCCGTTTTTGTTTTTCACGAACCAACCAGTCTGAACCAATTTGTTGCATTTGGTTTTATTTGGCTGGGTATTTTAGTGTTTATTTACGGGAGTATTAAAAGTTATCAAAAAGAGCAGCGGTATTCTCGCAAAATTTAAATAAT
>JAATEZ010000224.1 GCA_015655485.1 Lactobacillales bacterium
CGCCGTCAAATACTACCTCTCCTTCAGTCGGTTCATACACTCCTGTCAATAAATTAAATAATGTGGTCTTTCCCGCTCCGTTTGGTCCGATCAAACCCACTAACTCCTGAGAATCTAAATTCATGTTCACATTGGACACCGCTGCTAAACCACCAAAGTTTTTAGTTAGATTTTTAATGTTTAATAGAACCATCAGCAGGATCTCCCTTCTTCTTACTTAAACGGTTTTTTTTATGGAACAAAGCGGAAAAAGTAAATTCCTTGGTTCCCAAAAGCCCGCTAGGTTTAAAAATCATGATAATGATCAAAGCTAAAGAATAAACGACCATCCGTAGATCACCGATATCCTGGAGAACTGTATTCAAAATACCTAAAACGACCGCCGCCAGAAAAGTACCTGTAAAACTTCCGATCCCGCCAAATACCACGATGATCAAAATATCGACCGACTTCATAAAATTAAAGTTCGTTGGAACGATCGTTCCATAATAACTAGCATATAACGCACCGGCAATGCTGGCAGTCATCGCACCAATGACAAAAGCTAAAACTTTATATTTAGTTGTATTGATTCCCATTGATTCAGCCGCAATTTCGTCTTCACGAATCGATAAAGTCGCCCTGCCATCGCTGCTCTTTACATAATTAAGAATGATGACCGTAGTGATTACTACAAAAATAAAAACCAGCTGCCACATTGGAATAGCATCAAACAGCGGAACTCCAGAAAGACCGGCCGCGCCATTTGTGATTTTCATATTGATGATCAATACTCTTATGATCTCGGCGACTCCCAATGTAGCGATCGCCAGATAATCTCCTTTTAAACGCAAGGTCGGGATGCCTACTAAAAGAGCCACGATCCCGGACAAGATCAGGCCAATAACTATTCCTAAAGCAAAACCGGCCATTGTGGGGTATTTCAAATAGGAAATTCCCATTGAGTAGGCGCCGATGGCCATAAAACCTGCATGGCCCAATGAAAACTGTCCTGAGACACCCAAGATCAAATTCAGTCCTACCCCTAAAATAATATTGATCCCAATAGAGACGAGCGTCATTTCATAAAATGTGTCGATCACGCCAATATTGATCAAAACAGACAATAGAATAAAAGAGAAGGCAATGAGTCCTAACCAGCAAAAATTATTTCGATTAAATATTTTCATTGTTATCCCCTACACTTTCTCTTTTACATTTTTGCCAAGTAATCCGGACGGTTTAATGAGTAAAATGATGATCAGGATCGCGTAAACAAACGCGTCTTTAAATACTGAAAAACCTAGAGCACTGACTATCGTTTCCAAAATCCCAATCGCAAAACCGCCCAGAACAGCTCCAGGTATCAATCCGATACCGCCTAATACAGCAGCTATGAAGGCCTTTAACCCCGGGACAACTCCCATCAGCGGATTGATAGAATTATAATACAGTCCAATAAGCACTCCGCCTGCAGCTGCCAAAGCGGAACCAATCGCGAAAGTAAAAGAGATCGTTAAGTCCACATTGATCCCCATCAGTCTGGCAGCATCGGTATCTACGCTGACCGCCCGCATAGCTTTGCCCATTTTTGTTTTTTGAACAATAAATTGCAGACAAATCATTAAAAATAATGTAATAAAAATAATTACTAGCTGAATGTTGCTGATTTGCACCGAGCCTAAAGTATAGACCTTCTTTTCGATTGCTTGCGGAAAAGCACGAACATTTGATCCAAAAAAATAAATCATTAGATTCTCTAATAAAAATGAAACGCCGATCGCTGTGATCAATACTGCTATTCTAGTTGAATTACGCAAAGGGCGATAAGCCAAAAATTCTGTAACTACACCAAGAAGTGCACTGATCACCATGGAAAGCAATAGCGCCGGGATCAAGCTCAAGTGAAGTGTATTGATAAAATAATAGCCTAAAAATGCACCTATCATATAAATATCTCCATGAGCAAAATTGATCAATTTAATGATCCCATAAACCATCGTATATCCCAAAGCGATCAGCGCATAGATGCTTCCCAGTGAAATACCATTGATCAACTGCTGAAAAATACTACTCATCTGATTTCCTCTTTTCATCAAAAAATAAAAGTAGCAAGGCAGTGTTCCCCGAACAAACTACCTTGCTAGTCTTAGTCATCTTAATTACGGGTTGATAATTGTTGCATTTGATTCTTCACCATTTGTCAACTGAATAACTACGGCAGCTTTTTCTGGATTGTGATCTTTGTCGATCGACATCGTACCAGTGACTCCTTCAAAGTCCTTTACTTTTTCTAAAGCATCTTTAATCTTTTCAGGATCAGTAGAGTCGGCATCTTTGATTGCTTGTTTGATCAAATAAATACTATCATAACCTAAAGCATTAAAAGCACTTGGTTCTGCGTCATATTCTTTTTTATAAGCGGAAATAAAATCTTTTGTCTTATCTGTTGCATCGGCCTTCGTTGAGAAATGTCCAGTGTAATAGACATCATTCACATTTTCTGCTCCGGCTAATTTGATCAATTCAGAATCGCCAAAACCGTCGGCACCCAGAATTGGTTGTGTGATCCCCATCTCACGAGCCTGCTTGATGATCAGACCTGCCTCATTGTAATAGCCCGGCAAATAAATCACATCAAAATCTTTATCTTTGATTTTTGTTAAGATCGCTTGGAAATCAGTATCTCCACTAGTAAAATTGACTTCATCAACAATGTCGCCCTTGAATTGTTTCTTGAAAGCTTTCGTCAGCCCCTTCGCATAATCACTGGAATTATCTCCGATGATCACCACTTTTTTCGCGTTTAACTTATCTGTCGCAAAATTAGCCAATGTGATCCCCTGGAAAGAATCCTGGTAGCAAGTCCGGAAAACATACTCCTGTACTTTACCGCTGGAATCAAGAGTAACGGAGTCATCTGTTCCGGAGGGAGTGATCAACGGAACTTTCGCACGTGTAACCGCAGGTATCGCCGCCTTGACAGCTCCAGAGGTCGCTGGTCCAACGATAGCTACCACATCTTCTTTAGTAGCCAGATTTGTCGCTACACTGGCAGCTTCAGTCGTATCTGATTTATTGTCTTTTGAAACTAATTCAATTTTTTTACCATCGATCCCGCCATCGGCATTGATTTCTTTAATAGCTAATTTTACACCATTTAATTCAGCAGAACCATAGGCTGCAACATTGCCGGAAAGTTCAAAATCCCCTCCAATTTTTATAGTATCCGCATCTTTAGAACTCCCACTGCTTGAACAAGCAGTTAAAAGTAACATGCTTGCAGCCAACATAAAAAAAGTATTTTTCATCTAATTTCCCCCTTATTTTTCATCAAAAATATTCCTGTAACTAGTTGTTACATAAAAGCATGTATCAAATATAAAACATAAAATTTTAAAAGTCAATTATTTTCAGAATATTTCCATTATTATGTGAGGTTGTCTTAAAACCACTGATTTATAGAACAAAAACGGAAGCGGTTTCTTACAATTCAAATGAAGTTACGAATTCTCGATAGGATCTGTATCGTTCATTGGTCATAAGGGCCGTGATACTCGTGATCCGGGTTTCTCTTTAAACTAAATTTTTTAGGAACGTAATCAATGCCCCCCCGACAAAAAGGTTGACACCGTAAAATTCTTGAGATTCCCATGATAGTTCCCTTGAATGCTCCATGGATAGTGATCGCGTCGATCATATATTGAGAGCAGGTCGGGTGGAAGCGGCAATTTGAGCCTAACCCAGGGGAAATAAATTTTTGATATAGCCGAACCAAATAAATCAAAATTCTTTTCACGATATCCCTCCTAACTAGTCAGTCCGTTCAATTCCCATTATACACTCCCTTTTTTAGAAACTAAATCAGAAAGGATGACCAGACTTTATCAGACTTTTGATCCTTGATTTTCCGGTGTTTATTAAAGTCAAAACAAAATAACTTATTTTGGAAAAAACTTAAAAAAAGCAGAGACTGCTACAAAAAATGATTTGTATCAGTGTCTGCTGTTCTTGCAATTTTTCCAAAATCTAATTTTTTAAAAATTCAATTTGTTCATCCTTTGATAAAATCCGCAATATGGACCCAAACATCCCTATTAAAAACATCAGTTGGTTCACCTGAGCCGATTACTCCGTATCCTACCATGAGTCC
>JAATEZ010000181.1 GCA_015655485.1 Lactobacillales bacterium
ACTGAAACGAAGAAAGTTTTATCCACCATTTTAAACCTGGGTACGATCGGCACTGAAAAGGTGTTCTTATTTTTACTGGAATTTTTAAAAACGTTAAGTTTAAAACTCGCTTTTATTCTTTTTATCTTAGGTATTTTAGATTATATCTATCAACGGTACGCTTATCGAAAAAATTTGAGAATGTCTAAACAAGATATCAAAGACGAGTTTAAAGAAATGGAAGGAGATCCTCATGTAAAAGCCCAGCGAAGAGCCAAATATCGGCAAATCGTTCAGAACTCTTTAAAAAATATCAAGGAGGCGACAGTCGTTTTGACAAACCCGACTCATCTGGCGATCGCTATTCGTTATGATGTGTCAAAAGACTCTGCGCCAGTGATCCTGACAAAAGGGGCAGATCATTTTGCTGAAAAAATCAAAGAAGAGGCCCGCAGAAAAAAAGTTCCGATCATTGAAAATCAGCCGGTCGCAAGAGCCCTATATAAAGCAGTCCAGGCCGGCGATACTATTCCTAAAGAAATGTATGAAGTCATTGCTGAAGTACTGGCGTTAGTCTATCAGATCAATGAGAAAAATAAATATAAAATATAATAAAAACGGCAGGGAAAAAAATGGATAGTATTTTTTCTAAATCAGGTAAAACTAAAGATTATGCAGATATAATTATTGCTCTGGTGGTGGTTTTAGTCATTGGCTTGATCATTATCCCGCTACCAGCCGCACTATTGGATTTTTTGATCATTACGAACATAACTATTGCTGTAAATATCCTTTTATTGACCCTTTTTACTAAAAACGTTCTGGAATTTGCAACGTTTCCCACGCTTTTATTAATCACGACTATGTTTCGGCTGGGACTGAATATTTCTTCTACCCGGCTGGTATTGACACAAGGTTCAGCAGGACAAGTCATTGATGCGTTTGCAAATGTTGTTGCCGGGAATAACTATATTGTCGGAGCTGTTATTTTTATTATCATTACGATTATTCAAATAATAGTGGTTTCTAATGGCGCCAGTCGGGTAGCTGAAGTTTCGGCCAGATTTACATTGGATGCTATGCCGGGAAAACAAATGGCGATCGATGCTGATTTAAACTCTGGTCTGGTTACTGAAGAGCAGGCAAAGCAACGCAGAAAAGATTTGCAAAGAGAAGCTAATTTTTATGGATCAATGGACGGCGCCAGCAAGTTTGTTAAAGGAGATGCAGTTGCCGGGATCATTATTGTCCTCGTGAATTTGGTAGGCGGCATCCTGATTTATGGTGTGGGAAATGATCTGCCGGTATTGGAGGCCTTGCAAAAATTCGGAAAGCTCTCGATCGGTGATGGGTTAGTCAGTCAAATCCCTTCATTGCTGATCTCAGTGGCTTCAGGGATCATTGTCACACGTTCAGATGACGATCATTCTTTTGGAAAGGCGATCTCAGCCGATTTTATCAGAAATCCCAAAATTGCGATGATTGTTGCGATCGTATTGGTGGCCTTAGGTCTTGTACCTGGCTTTCCTAAGATTCCTTTTTTTATTATGGCTATTGGTTTGGGGATCTTAAGTTATACCTTAACAAAAAAAGAAAGTGCCCGGGAACAGTCCCGAAAGGCCCGGGAGCAAGTGAGAAACTTGCAAAATGCCGGAACTGATCATGAAGAGGATATTCTATCCTTTCAGGTTGAACCGATTTCTTTAGAGATAGGCTATGCGCTGATCTCTTTAACGGATGAAAAAATGGACAATAGTTTGATGAGTAAAATTATTGCGATACGTAAGCAATGTGCCATTGAATTGGGCATTTTGCTCACCCCAATTCGAATTCGCGATAATTTGCAGCTGCAGCCAAATGACTACTCGATCAAAATCAAAGGGAATATTGTTGCCCGCGGAGAATTGTATCCCAATAAATTTATGATCATTGAGCCGGATGGGGATGATTTTGAAGGTATTCCAACAATAGAGCCGGCATTTGGCCTGGACGCTTTATGGGTCGAAGAGCGCAATAGAGAGCTGGCTGATTTAAAGGGTTATACGCTCATAGAACCGGTCACGGTGATCGCGACTCACTTAAAGGAAGTCATCTATCATCACAGCGCTGAGCTTCTGGGTCGGCAGGAAGTCAAAAAATTACTTGAAAATATCAAAGAAAAATACAATGTAGTGATCGATGAACTGATCCCGGACATTCTTTCACTGGGGGCAGTTCAAAAAGTCCTGCAAAATCTGCTCAGGGAACAGATCCCCATCAATGACCTGGTGACTATTTTAGAGACACTGGCTGATCATGGAACGACAACAAAAGATACCGAACTATTGACTGAATATGTTCGTCAAGCCTTGCAAAGGACGGTCACAAAGCCGTTTATTGACGAAGAAAATCTCTTAAAGGTGGTCACGATACATCCTGATATAGAAAATTTGCTCAGCGAAAGTATTCAGAAATCAGCGAATGGGTCGATCCCCGTTTTAAAACCGGAAACGACTACGCGGATCTTTGATCGTGTGAAGCAGGTGAATGAACGATTGATCGCTGAAAATGTCACTTATGTCATTTTAACTTCACCCAAAATAAGGATTGCTTTTCATAAATTGATTTCTTATAATTTTCCCGATTTGGCTGTTCTTTCATTGAATGAAGTGCCCATTGATGTGGGGATCGAGACAGTGGGGATGATCGCATTTTCTGATTAAGAAAAAGACGAAAGCAGGGGCGAATGTCATGTATGAGATGGATGTAGAAAAAGAGATCATTAAATATTTGCCTTTAGTAAAAAAAATAGTCCGCCGATTGAATATTAAAAATAAAGATTATGAAGCTGACGATCTTTTTAATATTGGAGTGATCGGGTTGATGGACGCTTTAAAAAAATTTGACTCTGAAAAAAAAGTTCCTTTTGAAAATTATGCCTATATTCGTGTGAAAGGGGCAATTATTGATGAGATTCGTAAGACCTCAAAAATCTCAAGAAGCCGAATGACTAATTTGAATAATTTTTATCAGGCCAAAGAAAAAT
>JAATEZ010000019.1 GCA_015655485.1 Lactobacillales bacterium
ACCTTGGCAGGTAGTATAACTTCTAACTCTCATTCCAGAAACCGATCAAAGCAACGGTAAAAGTTGAGGGATTGATTTATAAGTTAGAAAAACCGTTACAGAGATTTATTTTAAGATTTAAATTTTTTAGAGACTTAAATTCGATTGAAATCACACACACAATCGTTGTTTTATCGAAAGAGTCCATTGAAGGAATCGGAATCAGTTATCAGCTGCCATTAAAAGGCGAACTATGGAATCGACAGGTTCGGATCGCAGGAGATACTGGAGTCTATTGCGAACCTGCACAGCTATTGCTTTCAAGAAGATTTACGAATGAAAATGATCTTTATAGAAAACAAATTGATGGGAAGATGATCGCGTATTGTTCAGATCAAGAGGATTTATTTGCCCAGGCTGAGGGAAATGCAGTTTTTAATAACTATTATTTAGAACAATCCGCTCATGATCATTACAATATATCTAAGCAAATGAATCATAATTACACGGAAATCCAAATTGGAGAAGGAAACCGTTCTCATGGATTGATGTATGTCGGCGGAGAAAATGGAGGAGTTTCCTGCAGTATTCGCGATTTTTGGCAGAAAAATCCTGCGATGCTGGAGGTTGTAAATCTCGCTGAATCTACTGCTACTTGTACGGCCTGGCTCTGGTCGCCGCGATCAAAAAAAATGGATTTTCGCCATTATTCAGCAAGAGATCACATGGCTAGCGCTTATGAAGGGATGGAGGAGATAAGATCGACACCGGTCGGCATCGCAAACACAAGCATGATTTGGTTGGATTTATTTACAAATGTTCCTTCTAATGAAGAATTGTGGCTGCGGGCTGTAGACCATCAAAAACCGGCCCAAATCGTTGCGACACCTGAAATTTATCATGATTCAAAAGTTTTTGGCATCTGGAGTCTGCCGCAGAAAAATACAAAAGTACAAATTTTTCTAGAGAAGCAATTGGAAACGCTGATCCAATTTTATAAAAAAGAGGTTGAGCAAAGAGGCTGGTATGGTTATTGGAACTATGGCGATTTCATGCACACCTATGATCCATATCGTCATGTGTGGCGGTATGATCTGGGAGGATTTGCCTGGCAAAACACAGAATTAGTCCCAAATATCTGGTTATGGCAATATTTTTTAAGAACTGGCGATGAAACAACTTATTATTTAGCCGAAGCAATGACGAGGCACACTTCAGAAGTAGACCAATATCATGAAGGAGAATATAAAGGCTTAGGCTCCAGACATAATGTGTTACATTGGGGCGATCAGGCTAAAGAAGCCAGGATCTCTATGGCAGGTTTGCATCGCTATTATTATTTTTTGACGGGTGACGAAAGAACTAGAGAGATTATAGAAGCTGTTAAAGATAATGATGAATATATTTTTAATGAACTGCCTCCATTGAGAGAATTTTATGATGTGAAGCAAAGTGCTGAGAAAATTCCGATCAGAACCGGTCCTGATTGGTCAGCGGTTGTCTCAAATTGGTTTAGTGCCTGGGAAATGACAGGGGACAAAAAATTTTTAAACAATATTTTAACTGGGATTCAAAGCATAGAAAAAAGTCCGCTTCAGCTGCTTTCTGGTCCAGCCTTCAGTTACGACCCTAAAACAAAAAAATTACATTTAATGGACAACTTGGGAGTTGGCGAGTTCCATATGATGATCTCTTTTGGCGCTCCTCAGATTTGGATGGAGTTGGCTCAGAATATTGAGTGCGGATCCTGGAGCAAAATGTTGGCTGATTTTGGCTATTTTTATTCATTAAGTGAAACCGAAAAAAGAATAAAATCGAAGGATCAACTGACTGAAAAACAATTTTCATGGCCGATTTTCGCTACAGGCATGATGGCCTATGGAGCAAGATACTATAAAGAGGGTAATTTTGCCAAGAAAATTTGGACGATTCTTTTAGATAAAGAAAAATCAGGAGTTCCGCTGCCGATTGAGGATACGATTAAAAAAGTTGAAAATTGGAAAGACATGGATGAAATGTCTTGGTTATCGACCAACACGGCTTCCCAATGGAGCATAAATGTAATGTTGTGTTTAGAGTTGATAGGTGATTTTTTGCCGGAAGAGATCGAAATGTATTTATCGTGATTTCTTCCTAATTAACAGCCAGAGCAGCGAATAAAACTAAAAAATGGGACCGAATTGAATAAACAGCTTTTTTGTCCCAATCCTTGGTCATAAGAACGGATAAAGCTGAATGAAAAAGCTGACTATTCATAAGGATAAGAAGACCGATCACAGCAAGAAAATAGTTAAATGGCAATAGGAAATGTAGGAAGGGAATGTTTTTTATAGTGAAGATATTACTTGCGGGAGATTCAACTGTGGCAGCTTGTTCGCCTGGTGAGTTTCCTATGTCCGGCTGGGGAGCTGTATTGTCAGTTCATACTCCCACCGGTATTGAAGTACTGAATTTTGCCAAAGGGGGAGCAACTACTGATTCTTTTGTCAAAGAGGGGCTTTGGTCTGCGCTGCTTCACGAAATTAGAAAAGGAGATATAGTTCTTATCCAGTTTGGTCATAATGATCAGAAACCAGAACATGGGATCTCGAATGATAAATATGGGAATAATCTAAAAAAAATGATCAAAGAGGTCCAAACGCAAAAAGGAATAGCCGTTTTATGTACTTCAGTTGAACGGCGTACCTTTAAAGACGCTGTATTTATACCAACATTAATGAAGGAAGCCGAAAAAGTACGTGAAATTGCTGCGGAGGCTCAACTTCCGCTGATCGATCTGCAAAAATACTCGATTGAAATGTATCAGCGGCTGGGTTCCGCTAAAAGTCAGCAGTTATTGACCTATTTTGAAGCCGGCGTCTATCCGAATTATCCCAAAGGCTGTTTTGATAATACCCATTTCAGCTATACCGGCGCTAAATTGTTCAGCGGTTTTGTTATGAAAAAACTTACAGAATTTGGTTTAGTTGAGTGAAAACTGATCTGCGCTTATTTTTTATAAAATTTTAATTTGAAAAAATTAGGACTCAGAAAACATTTGTTAATAGAAAAAAAGGAGAATATTCGGGATGGAAATTCATATTGAGAAAGCGGTGCAGAAAAAAGATAATAAGGTCGAAAAACTGCAGACAGAACTTTTTCAACAAGCGATAGACACTGTAGCAAATGAGGGCGGAGGCACGATCATTGTTGAAGCCGGCGAGTATCTGATTGGCTCTATTTTCTTAAAAAGCAACTGTGAGTTACATTTAAAAAAAGGAGCCGTGATCCTGGGCAGTCAAGAATTAGCTGATTATGTCTCTTTGCCGAATCGCGTTGCCGGGATCGATATGGATTGGCCGGCCGGTGTTTTAAACATTTTCGACTCAGAAAATGTCAGGATCAGCGGGCAAGGTAAAATCAACGGTCAGGGAAGCATCTGGTGGGAGCGCTATTGGGGCACCGATCGACAAGGCGGGCTCCGCAAGGCTTATACTGAAAAAGGACTTAGATGGATCGTAGATTATGATTGCAAGCGGCCGCGAAATATACTGGTTTTTAACAGCCATCATATAATGATCGAAGGGCTCCAGTCTGATTGTTCAGGATTTTGGAATACTCATATCTGTTATTCCCATCATGTTGAAATAAGTGACATGACCATAGAAAACGGAAGTGGTCCAAGTACGGACGGCATTGACATCGATTCTTGCGAATATGTTACGGTGAAAAATTGCCATATAAATTGTAATGATGATAGTATTTGCATAAAATCTGGGCGCGGCAAGGAAGCTATGGAACTGGCCAGACCCTCGGCACATATTGAGATCAGAAATTGTACTCTGGGACTTGGAGAAGGAATAACTTTAGGCAGTGAGGTTTCTGGAGGAATCTATGATATTAAGATAAAAAATATTACTTTTAAAAACACCAACAATGGGTTCAGGATAAAATCAGCTGAAACTCGAGGCGGATATATTAAGCAAATAGAAGTCAGTGATCTAATTATGCAAGATGTTGCTTTTCCGATTTTAATCGATTTAGTATGGAATCCCTCTTATAGCTATGGGGTTGCAAGTGATGGAAATCAAGCTAATCTGCCAATCCATTGGCAGAAGGTTTTAGAGGATGTCAAAGGCGAAGCCGGCTTGACAGACATTGATCATATTGAAATAAAGAATATCCAAGTTAAAAATACGGTGAAAAAAGAAAAGGCCCGACTTTGCTTTATAAATGGCTACCAAGATAAAAACATTCATTTCCTTACTTTGAGAAATATTGAAGCAGCCGTCCATTCTCTAGGTGAAATCTCTCATGTTCAGAATCTTTTCCTTGATAATATTCAATTAGACGAATAAGGCGAAAATCAACAATCAATCAGAGAAATGAAAAAACAGCAGCGAATAAAAAATGAAAGAGGGCTAGAAAAATGTACTTTCTACAGAAAAATTCACTGTATGAAGCGACTAGGGGAGATTTGAAGCAGGAGCTAACGACTATGGTTCAGCGCTACTTGGGGGCAAATCCAGTTCAAAAAGTGAATTATAGGATTTCCAACACAAATGGTTTTCAGCGAAATAAGAATTTCCGCTACGTTCTTGATTTTATGGTGAAACTTCCACAGATGGAGATTGATGAATGGACCTATGCCTGGGCGAAAATCCCTATCAGTGAAAGTAAAGAATATCAATTTTATGTGGATCCATACGGTCCCACTACTATTTATATCAATAACCAAAGACAATATAAAAGCAGCCTGATCAGCGAGAATTCAAAATGTGATCCGGGATTTTTTTCGTATTTTGCCGAGGAAGGTTTTTTGTCGGTCCTGATAGAATGCAAAAGAACCAAAACAGGCTGCGGGTGTGAATTTGGCAGCGTACAAGTCAAGTCGAATCCTTTTTATGTTCTGTGTCCAACTAAGGAAAGACAGTCTGAAGAAGGGTGGATCTATACACTGCCCAAAAAAAATCGCTTAAAAGTAGATTGGATATTAGATCAAGAAGAGATGTCTTATGAACAATCCTTTTTGCCAAAGCTGGATTGGTCGATCAATAAGAAAAAAGATTCATTGCTGCATCGCTTAGGCGCCACTCAAAAGCAAAAATTTTATGCCATTGTGACGGGACATTTTTTTCATGAAGGCGAGTATGTCTTTTGGTTGAACGATCCAGCTGCAAAAATATTTATAGAGGATAAAGAATTTTCAACAGGTGAAAAAGTAGAACTTAAAGTAGGCAATAAAAGAATCATTGTGGAGCTGAAAAATAATAAAATTGAACAATTGAGTCTGGAAATCAAAGATTCATTTGGCCGTTTGGTAGATCTTTCTTCAAGTTTTTCAGAAGATGTTAAGACGACTTTTGCTTTTATCGGGCCCTTTCCAACAGAACAATCATTTGCTTATGAGGACTTGTGTGATTTAAGTCGAATCCATGAGAATCATTATTGGCGTTTAGATGCTCCATATCGTGTCTTGCGGGCTTGTTTAGAGACACCTTTATTTGGTAAATGGAATTATCCACTTGGGGTCACTTTGCGGGGATTGCTGGACTATGCGGTTTTATTTAAAAATGAAGGTGTTTTTTCGTATGTCAAAGAGCACATTGAACTCTGTACCTCTTACTTTGAATATGCCCGCTGGGATACTTTGGAGTATGGTGCTCCAATGATCAATAATAATATCAGCCTTATTGACAGTTTGGATGATTGCGGCTCTTTCGCACGCACGCTTTTAGAAATTCTTAAGTATACTCCGATTCGATCCAGTGAACAGGTGCTTAGCGTTATTGCTGACTATATCACTAAGAAACAATATCGCAGAGAAAACGGCGCCTTGTATCGCTCACATGGTCATACAAAGCTGATGGAAGATACTTTATGGGCAGACGACACCTATATGAGTGTTCCTTTTTTAGTTGAATACGGAAATTATGTTCAAAAAAAAGAGTACTTTGCCGATGCTCAAAAACAGATGAAGTTATTTCATGAATATCTATGGATGCCGCAAAAAAAACTTTTTGGGCATGTTTATGATTTTAAATTTCATGAAAATACCGATATCCCATGGGGGAGAGGAAATGGCTGGTATTTATTTTCTTTGACCGATGTGTTGAAAAATTTAACAAAAAAAGACGAAAATCATGCGTATTTTTTAAAAATCTATAATGAACAGATCGCTGGGCTCCTGGCTGTTAATGGACCGCATAAGATGTGGCATCAGATTTTGGATGACCCTGATTCGTATGAAGAAACTTCTTGTACGCTGATCATCATTTACTCACTGCTGCAAGGGATAGAAAATAATTGGTTGGATCCATTACTTCAAAAGGATGTTCAACAGCTAGTCAACGCTTCTTGGGAATATCTATCCATGAATATGCTGGACAAGTATGGCAATCTGTACGGGGTTTGCCGGGGGTCGGGTTATTCATTTGATCGTGATTATTACAAGTATGACTTATTGCCCAATATCAATGACACTCACGGAGTGGGAATTGCCTTGATGGCCGGCTGTAAAATCTTGGGCTTGATAAATAGAGAGGAAGAAAAATGAAAGAAATCAAAAGGATTAAAGCTAAATTCGAAGAACCAGAGAATGAATACACCCCCTTTCCTTTTTGGTTTTGGAACGGAAACTTAGAAGAGCGGGAAATAGAACGGCAGATAAGGGCATTCTTTGAAAAAGGGATCCGCGGTTTTATTATTCATCCCAGAATCGGGATTCCCAAAGAAATCGAGTATTTGAGTGATACTTTTTTTAAATATGTTTCTTTTGCCGTTGAACTTGCTGAAAAAATGGGAATGAAGGTCATCTTGTATGATGAAGCGATGTATCCCTCCGGTGCAGCGCATGGCGAGGTTGTAAAGAAAAATCCCGATTTTGCATCAAAGGGAATCAAATTGATCGCTTCTACTGAATTCAAAAAAAACAGCACCCATTTCCAAAAAATATTGTTTGCTTATCAGGTTGAACAAGATAAGGGAAACATTAAAAAAAATCTCAAAGAAGTTCCATTAGGCTCAAAAGCAGAGAATATTTACTATCTTGTTCATGAAGACAGTCTGGGAACGATCCGCGGGATACATTTTGGCGAAGATGACGGTGAAGCAAATGCCCCTCGTTCGGCGGATTTATTAGATGCGGAAGCCTGTCGTTTATTTGTAAAATTAACCCATGATCGGTACTATGAAAAACTGGGTCCACATTTTGGCAAGACAATTATAGGTTTTTTTACTGATGAACCGGCAATTTTGGGCCGGAATTTTCAAAGAGGCATGCTGGCGTATAATCAATATGTTGAAAAAAAACTGACTCAGTCAGGCGTGTCTGTAAAAGATCTGGTGTATTTATTTGTTCCGGAAGCAAGTACGATAGCTGAGGAAATCAAACGAAAATATAATGATGTCGTATATGATTTATTAGCATCCAGCTATTATAGGACGCTTTCCGACTGGTGTGAAACCCATCAAATTTTTTTGACCGGTCATCCTCATGAGAGTGACGATATCGGCTTGCTGAAATATTTTCAAGTTCCGGGTCAGGATGTGGTTTGGCGGTGGATCGGGCCGGAAAACAACTTAGGGTTAAGCGGTGTCGATGCGACAATGGGTAAATGCTCTTCAGATGCAGCCCGGCATATGGGAAGAAGAAGGAACGGCAATGAGTGCTTTGGCTGCTGCGGCTATGCTGGCAAGCAATGGTCCTTTTCAACGGATGATATGAAATGGTATCTCGACTGGTTATTTGTACGGGGAGTCAATACTCTTTATCTGCATGCGTTTTTTTATTCGCTTGAAGGGAAAAGAATAGAAGATCGGGCCCCCGATGTGGGCATGAATAATTTGTGGTGGGACCATTACGAAGAATTCGTGAACTACATGAAACGAATGTCTTATATGCTGACAGATAGCATCAACCAAACCAACGTAGCAATTTTAGCAGAAAAAGATCGTCTGCCGCATGAGGGGATCGAGAGTTTTTATCAACAGCAAATTGAATTCAATTATTTAGAAGATACTATTCTTTTTGAAGCAAAATATAGTGTTCAGAAAAATAAATTATTAGTGAAAAATCAGGCTTACGAGATCCTGATCATTGACCGGATGTATCCTCATTCGGAAAAAATAAAAAAAGTTCTATCAAATTTTGCAGCAGCGGGAGGACAATTGGTTTTCTCAACTCCTGATGAAGATTTAAGTGTTGCTGCTGAAAAAGTTCGGCAGATTTATAATCGGCCGATCGAACTGATTAGTAATTTCTCTGCTGATCTGCGTTATTCTCACATAGTCAAGGAGAACACTGCTTTTCATGTGTTAAGTAATGAAGGGTAAGAAAATCAAAAAGTAACAGTTAAGGTGCCTAAAGATATTGCTTCAGTCGAGTTATGGGACCCATGGACTGGAGCGGATAAAAAATTTGCGGTTAAAAATCAAGAAATTTCTTTCGATCTAAATCGCAGAAGCCTAATGATTTTGTATTTATCAACTCAAAAAACGACTAATCAAGAGACTTATCCATTAGTTGAAAATCTTGAGCTGCTCGAGTCCGATATCCAGGTGACGGCGGATCATCCTGATATTACTGGGTTAGGATCGTGGACAACGATTGATCAGTTAAAATATTATTCTGGAAATATCACCTACCAGTTGAAAATTCATTTACCTGATACAATAGAGGAGCCGATGAATAAGGTGTTTTTGGATTTAGGCAAAGTGAAAAATATAGCAACGCTTAGAGTGAATGGACAGGAGAGAAAAACTATTTTCTGGTCCCCCTACGTTTTTGAACTTTCGTTAGCAGAACTGAAAAATGATCTTGTCGAAATAGTTGTCACGAATACATTAACCAACAGAATCGACAAAAATCCTCTGGAATCTGGTTTGATCGGTCCTATTGCGATCAAAAAGCAGAGGCCGAAAATAGTTTAGAATAAACGGTTTTATTTAAATTCTATGAATGAGTCATATAAGAATTTGAGTCTGGACAGGCAGCATACAGATCTCCAATGATATGTTTTTAGGATTTAAAGCATAATGAAATCGAATAAAGGAGCTTAAGAAAAAACAAAGGGGTATTTTTCTTAAGCTTTTCAATATCCAGCTTCGCCAGCCAACCGCTGCGGCAAAAAGATAAAGTTCGTGTGAACCGGAGAGCGCTTCCCGCTAGCTTTCCTATTTTTGCTTGCGGCTAAAAGGCGTGTTCAGCTTCATGAACTCGCTTGTTTCGGCAAAAAAAAATAGCTTGCCGCAAAGACAAAAAGCGTCTTTGTTTTTTAGCTTTGATTTGGCTCAAAAGCTGAAACAGTTCCTTCAGCTTTTCTAATAAGTCGTTTGATAGCTATAAAAAATGAAAAATAAGTATAATAGAATCTGTCAGGAAAAATCAAAAAGTGAGAGGATGATTTTAATGGATTTGTCAAAGGAAGAATTAAAGAAGCAGCTAAGTCCGATTCAATATTCTGTTACACAGGAAAATGATACTGAAAGGCCGTTTACAGGGGTATATGATGATTTTTACGAAGAGGGGATTTATGTTGATATCGTTAGTGGAGAACCTTTGTTTAGTTCGAAAGATAAATATGATGCCGGATGCGGCTGGCCTTCTTTCAGCAAACCCATCGATAAGACCAAATTAAATGAAAAAAAAGATTTTTCAATTGTGAATAGACCACGGACTGAAGTCAGAAGCACGAAAGCTGATTCTCATCTGGGGCATGTTTTCACGGATGGTCCGATTGAAGCAGGCGGTCTGCGTTATTGTATCAATGCTGCTGCCTTGAAGTTTATTCCAGTCAAAGACCTTGAAAAAGCAGGTTATAAAGAGTATCAAGCACTTTTTGATTAATAGCCTACCGGCTTTATCTCGCTTTCTTCGCATTTTTTTCATTAGTTTAAAGAATTCTTTAGAGATTTTTTACTTTACTTTATGGTTTCTCCAGCATAATGAAGATACTTTAAAGGAAAGCGGGATGGAGTCAATGTCTAAATGGATAAAGATCGCTACAGCAGTCACAGCTGGAGTTGCCGGCATCGTTTTTCTGGCAACAAAACAACAAAAGTTTCTTTAAGAACATGAAAGGAACGGTGTGAAGTATGTTTGCATTTTTATTTTATATTTTTGATTTATATAAGGAAGGTAAAAAGAGTTAGCAACTTATGAAAGATAATTTTCTAAGCACAACGTTTTAGGAGTGCTGAAAATAGAGCACTCCTAACTATTGATGTGGATGAACGAGGTGTTTCACTCACCCACTCTGAGGTATCGGTTCGAATCCGGTCGTCCACTTTTAAACAGGAAGAAAAAAGTACTCTGGATAGGAGGCTTTTTTCTTTTTAAAGTTTTTTAGAGCGAGATCTCAACTATTTTTTTGCACCTGATATCAAATGGGATATGTTATACTGAATAAAAAGGAGAAGTTTGTTCAATGGAAAAAATATTATTTGTTTGTTTAGGTAATATTTGCCGTTCTCCAATGGCTGAGGCTGTTTTTAGAAAGATGCTTGCAGTTCAAGGGAGGGATGGAAAAATTTTAGTTGCTTCTGCTGCTACAAGTAATTGGGAACAAGGAAATCAGATCCACGAAGGAACAAAAAGAATATTGAAGGCCAATGAGATCTCAACATCAG
>JAATEZ010000262.1 GCA_015655485.1 Lactobacillales bacterium
CGAGAAGCTGGACAAAGAAAAGCTGAACGAGGCATGTCAGACCTTGAGCAATAGCAAAAGAAAAACTATAGCAATTGCCTGCTGGCGCAAATTTTGATTTAAACTATATTGAAAAAGGATTCGCCAAGGTAAGAAAAGAACTGCTTCTTAGGATCGACTTATAAATTTAAGAAGGAAGTGGAGATATGTATTTAAGAAAAGAAGAACGACAAAAGCTTATAAAAAGTTTGGTCAAGCAATATGAATTGAGCAAACAAGAAGATTTTGTTGACTATTTGGATCGGCAAGGAGTAGAAGTGACTCAGGCAACGATTTCTCGTGATATAAAAGAATTAGATCTGATCAAAGTTCCTGGAACAAAGGGCGGCTATCGTTATACCTTACCATCATTTGGTCAACATGATTTTGTCGCGAAATTGAAAAAAGCTTTCAAAGATGCATATTTATCCATGGATATCATGGACAAGTTCATCACGATCAAAACAGTTCCGGGAAGTGCACATTCGCTGGGCAATTTAATTGAAAAAAACTTTGAAGATTTATTTAGTGTCATCACGTCTGATGAGACTGCTTTACTCATAGCTCATTCAAAAGAAGAAGCGGAAATGGTTAAAGATACTTTGATTTCTTATTTGTGACGAAGGAGGTGCCACTGTGATACAAGAGCTATCTATTCGGAATTTTGCTATTATCCCTTCACTGAGCGTTTCTTTTCACGAGGGGATGACCGTGCTGACTGGAGAAACCGGTGCGGGAAAATCGATCATTATAGATGCGATGAGCCTATTAGTCGGTAGCAGAGGTTCGGCTGATTACATTCGCAAATGTGCCGATCATTGTACTTTAGAAGGCTTGTTTTCTCTTCCGCAAATTGGAGAATTGAAAGAATATTTGGAGAAAGCAGGGATCGAGATCGATGAAGATCAAACCTTGATTTTACAGAGAGAACTTTTTTTTAATGGGAAAAATATTTGTCGAATCAATGGTCATCTAGTCAATACAGCGCACTTACGTCAAGTGGGTCAATATCTGGTGGATATCCATGGTCAAAATGAGCTTCAGGAGCTTATGCGGGCGGATCGGCATCTGGGCATGCTGGATGAGTTCGGCAAAAAGAAATTGTCTCCTTTAAAAAACAATTATCAAAAAAGATATCAAGAATATCAGGAACTTTCAAAAAAGGTGAAACAACGCCAGACGAATGAAAAAGAGTTTGCTCAAAGAATAGATATGCTGCGTTTTCAGAGTGAGGAAATCATGAGCGGAGAGCTGATTTCCGGAGAAGAAGAAGGCTTGATCGAGGAACGTGACCGATTAAACAACTTTCAAAAAATCACTGAGGCAATAGGCACAAGTTTGGAAATTTTGACTGGCGGAAACAACGCAACACTGGATCAAATTGCGATAGCCATGGATACGATGCTGGAAATCGAACCGTTTGATGAGCGTTATCATGAGATAGCAGAATCTATTCAAAATGCTTATTACTTACTTCAGGATGCTTCAAGCAACTTAAATCGTGAATTGGACACGATGGAAATGGATGAAGAACGCTCTCAAGTCGTTTCTGATCGTTTGGAAGTCATTCGACAGTTGAAAAGAAAATACGGAGATTCGATCGAATCGATTCTGAGTTATTATGAAAGTATCTCAAAAGAGCTTCTGGAAGCAGAAGCCTTAGAAAATCAAGAAGATCAGTTAGCAGAATTGTTAGCTGCTAAAAAAAAAGAATTACTGGAAGCAGGTCAATTGCTAAGTCTTACCCGAAAAAAAACGGCTCAAAAATTAGAGGAGGCCATCCTCAAACAGCTAAAAGAATTGTATATGGAGAAGGCACAGTTTGAAGTCAAATTTATTTCAAACAATAAAGATTTTAATGAGCGGGGCATCGACCAAGTAGAGTTTTATATTACGACAAATCCCGGGGAACCTTTGAAACCGTTAGTTAAGGTCGCTTCCGGAGGAGAACTTTCGCGGATCATGTTAGCCTTAAAAACAATTTTTGCGAAAGCTCAAGAGTTGACCAGCATCGTTTTTGATGAAGTCGATACCGGTGTCAGCGGCAGAGTGGCACAAGCTATCGCTGAAAAAATTTATCAAATCTCCAAGCATTCTCAAGTACTTTGTATTACCCATTTACCTCAAGTGGCGGCTGTGGCGGATGAACATTATTTTATTCAAAAGAGTGTTCATCATGAAAGAACGGAAACATCTCTTCGCTCTCTAACAAAGGAAAAAAGAGTTCAAGAAATTGCCCGAATGTTATCTGGAAGCCAAATCACTCAATTGACATTGGAACATGCGCAAGAATTGTTAGAGATGGCTCGAATTGAAAAATGATGAATCACAGCAGCTGGACAAAAGAGGAAAAGAAAAGAACTGCAAAAACAAGTCAAAACAACTTATTTTTGCAGTTCACATTCTTTGTGTCTATAAATTTTTTTGGCTCTGTAAGTCATAAAACCTAACGGATTCACGCCGCTTTTCAGTGACCAGCTTTGTCAACCAGTTTATTTCGACAAAAAAAGAATCTTGTGTGGATCAAAGGAAACGATCTACGCTGGATTCTTTTTTTGCTCACAAACTGAGGATGATTCACCCGTTTTTTCCGATCACATAATGCTTAAAATCGCTGTTAGAACGGCGGAACCGATCGTGGCGATCAGCATGATCCAAACGACGACTTTGGTGATTTTTGAAAATTTACTGACGGATTTAGTTGGTTCTTGTTTCCCGCGCATAGTATTTACCCACGTCCTTAATAGAATATGATATATTCTACCTCATTTTTTGAAAATTAGCAAAGAAAAATGGAAAGTTGAAAATTTGATGGAATTCTATAAAAGTTTCTTTTTTCTCAAAAAGATGACGGATATCCAGCAGATAATCACAGTGATCAGGCAGATCACCCAAAATGCTGTCGGCTGATCCTCGAAAGGCAAAGCGACATTCATCCCATACAGACCGCCAATGATGGTCGGAATAGTTAAAACGACAGTAATAGAAGTCAATATTTTCATGACAATATTCAAATTGTTAGAAACGATCGCAGAAAAAATCTGGCTGATTTGGGTGACGATTTGTAATTGGATTTTAGTTGAAGTCAAGGCTTGTTTCGTTTCAACGATATTATCATGTAATTGGCTTTGACTTTCTGTAGAGTTCATGATCAATTTACTTTTCTGTAAAGGCTGGAGCACAACCAAGTTATCATTGAGTGCGGCATTAAAGTAAACTAGGCCTTTCTGAATATCCATCAGCTGATACAGCTGTTTGTTTTCAGTAGCTACCTGCAGTTCGCTTTCTAGCTGATTCACTTGTGCGGTAATATCTTTTAAGAACCGATTGTAGGTCAATGACATATGAAAAATAAGATGGAGCGCGATATCTTCTGTTTCTGAAGTGATTTTACCATTATAGATATCATCAAAATGATTTTTAAAAAAGTTGGTGGATAGTTGCTGGCGGTAATGATTTTGCTTTTAGTTAAGATGATGGAAAAAGGAAAAGTTTCATATTGCTTATAACCGGTAGGGCTAACCACAATATGCGGATATTGCAGCAATAATAAAACCGGTGTTTCTAATGTTGTCTGATCGACCCCTTCATAGCGCGAGTTTTCTTCGTCATCTAAAATGCAGGTCAAATAATCTGGTGGGAATTTATACTCAGTACATATTTCTTGAATAGTTTCAAGATCCGGTTTTTCAAGATGGATCCATAAAGTGTCTGCAGAATTGTTAACGGAAACTAATTGGTTGTCTTCTATATTGAAATAACGAGTTTTCATTTATATCCTCCTCAATTCTAAATTTTATAGATACTTTATGATAACGAAACTCTGAGTATTTTACAATCCTAAGAAAAAAAGGAATAAGTACATAGAGCAAAAAAATTTACCGATTATTTGTAAGCATGTATAATGAAAAAGTACACATGATCAACTTTGGGAAAGAGGATGAAAAATGGCTGCTTATGTAGAAATATTAAAAAAGAGACGTTCCATTTATGCTTTAGGGAAAAATACTGAATTAAATGAAACACAAATCACAGATTTAGTGAAGGAAGCAGTAAAAGAGAGTCCGACTGCTTTTAATTCGCAAACAGCACGGGTAGTGATCTTGTTTGATCAAGCCAATGACCATTTATGGAAGATTGTTGCAGAAGCTTTACGCCCTCTGACGCCTGCAGATAGTTTTGCCAACACTCAACAAAAACTGGCTTCATTCAATGCTGGTAAAGGGACAGTTTTGTTTTTTGAAGACCATGAAGTAGTTAAAAATCTGCAAAATCAATTTTCTTTGTATGCTGATAACTTTCCTGTTTGGTCTGAGCAAGCAACCGGGATCGTTCAACACTCAGTTTGGACGGCTTTAGCAGAAAAAAATATTGGAGCCAGTTTGCAGCATTACAATCCTGTTATTGATGAACAGGTGGCCAGAGAATGGGATATTCCAAGCAGTTGGGTATTGAGAGCGCAAATGCCTTTTGGTTCTATTGAAACGCCTGCCGGTGAAAAAGAGTATATCGCGGATGAAGGGCGATTCAAAGTTTTTCGCTGACATTTCTTAATAAAAATAATTTCTGATTGGCAAAAGTTGTTGATTCTAATCGAATTGACGGCCTTTGCTTTTTTTGTGTGCAAATCAGAATTGAATTTGATTTTACCCATAGAAAAATGAGAGGGTTCGCGATATAATGAAGCGTCGAAAAGAACAAAAAAGATTTAAAATCTTGAGGATGGTGTAATAATGAAGATAATTGTTCAAAAATTCGGAGGCACATCAGTCAAAGATGAAGCTAGCAGAATAGAAGCTAAAAAACATATTGTTTTTGCGGTGGAAAAAGGTTATAAGGTGATCGTAGTCGTATCAGCCATTGGCAGAAAGGGCGCTCCGTATGCTACAGATTCCCTGTTAGGATTGATTGGCAGCGAAGAGAGTCATTTAAGCAAAAGAGAAATAGATGCTTTGATTTCGGTTGGGGAAACGATCTCAGCTTCAGTTTTTACTGAACTTTTATTAGTTTCAGATATAAAAGCACGTTTTATGACTGGAGCTGAAGCGGGGATGATCACCAATAATGATTTTGGGAATGCCAAGGTCAAAAAAATTATTACGGAAAAAATCCTTAAGGCGTTTGAAACGAATGATGTGGTAGTTGTGACCGGTTTTCAAGGGGTCACCGAGGAAGGTTCTGTGACCACGCTTGGCCGCGGCGGCAGCGATACGTCGGCTTCGCTTTTAGGTGTTGCTTTTCACGCAGACTTTATTGATATTTTCACAGATGTGCGCGGGATCATGACAGCGGATCCCAGATTAGTAGAGGGAGCGGAATTTATTGAAGCGATCACGTATCAAGAAGTGGCCAATTTGGCTAACAATGGTGCCAAGGTGATTCATCCCAGAGCCGTTGAAATAGCTATGCAGGGAAACATTCCTTTAAGGATTCGTTCGACTTCGGAAGCAACGAGTTCAAAAGGAACTTTAGTTACAGGCAATGGTTTGCGCATTGAACATTATCGTTTAGTGACAGGTGTGACCTATGTAGAAGGACTCACTCAGTTTACAATTGAAGCAGTGCAAGAAAATCAAGTAAAAGTTTTGAAAGTTTTAAAAGATTTGAATATCAGTATTGATTTCATTAATATTACTTTAGAAATGCTGATATTTAACTTAAATCATAAAGATGCGATCCATGCCAAACAAAAATTTGATGAACAAAAAATTAATTACAGGACTAGAGAAAACTGTGCTAAAGTTTCAGTTGTGGGTGCAGGGATCACTGGCGTACCAGGAGTTGTTTATCAAATTTCCGAGTGTTTGAGAATGTCGAAAGTAAATATCTTGCAAGCAGCGGACAGCCATACAACCATTTGGATCCTGATTTCTCAGGAAGATTTACAGGTTGCTGTCAACTCGCTTCATAACAGATTCGTAAAAAAGCTACAATAATAAAATGGAATAAGTTGAATATTGCAGGGATCAGATATAAAAAATCAAATAGTTGAAACAATTCTGTAATGTTTATCAGTTATAGTTGTTTAGTGAGAAAAGAAGCGAGGAGTGTGTATTCTGTGAATTCATTTTCTTGGATATTGATATTATGGTATATTTTCCCAGTGGTACTTTTATTTGCCTGTAACTTGTTTGCTTCTTCTTTTTCAATAACGGAACGTTGGCATATCAAGTATTTCGATTTGGCTGCTCCCTTTTTATTTATTGGTTTAAATGAAATATCCCAAGCGACCTATAGCCGCTCCATTATTCCCTTTTTAATGATTTCTTTGGTGTTGTTAGGAATAATGATCGCTGTTCTGCATGTTTATTATGATAAAGAAATTCAATATAAAGAATTTTTTAAAATTTTTTGGCGGGTTATTTTTTTATTGACGATGGTCACCTACGTTTTATTTATCTTTTTAAGCATTTTTCATTTTCTGTAAAAATTCGTGAGTTTTTTAGGAAGTCAGATCAAAAGTGTTCAGTTTAAAAAAAATAGAATTATCCAAAAGTGGTTTCTCCTAATTTGGGGATAGTTTGTATTATTTTTGAAGAAGTTGTTTTTGATTCACTTTCTATTCATATTTAAGGCTGATCCATTAATTTAAATTGATTAATGGGTCAGTCTCTTCTTTTTTTGACGTTTCGCTCAAGCCCTGGTTAGGATGCCTAAACAAATATTAAGAAATGGCCGCTTATAATTGAGACGAAGAACCGAGAAAAAAGCATTTATAAAAAAGTATTTTAAGAAAAAGCATTTTTTTTGTTAAATTGTGGTAGAAAGTGGGGGATTGTGGTAAACTTAATTTATTCTGAGGATAAGTGAGATGAAAATTCATGCTAATGGGAGAGTTTCAACATAATATCGACACAAAAGGTCGGTTAATTGTACCAGCTAAGTTCCGCGAAGAACTAGGCGAACAGTTTGTTGTGACCCGTGGTATGGATGGCTGTCTTTTTGGATATCCGCAAAAAGAATGGGAAATTTTAGAAGAAAAATTAAAAAGTATGCCACTAGCTAAAAAGGAAACCCGGGCTTTTGTTCGTTTCTTCTATTCAGCTGCTACTGAGTGTGAGATCGACAAACAGGGAAGGATCAATATCCCGCAAACATTAAGAAGCCATGCTGAGTTAGAAAAAAATTGCGTCGTTGTGGGTATTTCCAACCGTATTGAAATTTGGAGCGAAAAACGCTGGCAAGATTTTTCAGAAATGGCGGAAGAAACCTTTGATGAGATCGCAGAGTCGATGATCGATTTTGGCTTTTAATGAGCAGAGTTAAAGAGTAAGAAAGAGGATCCAGAATGAGTGAAGTCTTTCAGCATGAAACAGTCCTCTTGCAAGAAACTGTAGATGCTTTAAATATCAAAAAGAATGGGATCTATGTTGATTGCACCCTAGGCGGTGCGGGGCATAGTGAGTAGCTGCTTTCACAGTTGAGCGAGTCAGGACATTTGTACGCACTTGACCAAGACCAAAAAGCTTTGGATCATGCTCAAATCCGCTTAGCTCCATTTGTGGATAAAAAAATGGTCTCTTTTATAAAAACTAATTTTCGCGATGTTGAAGAAGCTCTAGCTGCTTGTGGGGTCCATAAGGTAGACGGGATCTTGTATGATTTAGGAGTCTCTTCTCCTCAGTTGGATGAAGCGGAAAGAGGTTTCAGCTATCACAATGATGCTCCTTTGGATATGAGAATGGATCAGGAAGCTGAATTGACGGCCAAGACAATTATTAATACCTATTCTTATGCCGAGCTGGTTAAAATTTTTTACCGCTATGGAGAAGAAAAATTTTCCAAACAAATCGCTCGTCAAATTGAACGTCAAAGAACGGTAAAACCAATTGAAACGACGGGTGAGCTAGTTGAAATCATCAAAAAAGTCATTCCGGCCCCAGCTAGACGCAAGGGAGGACACCCGGCCAAACGTATTTTCCAAGCCGTTCGGATTGCAGTAAACGATGAACTCGGAGCTGTGGAAGAATCTTTAGAAAAAAGTATTGGGATGTTGAAAATAGAGGGCAGGATCTCTGTGATCACTTTTCATTCCTTAGAAGATCGTATCGTTAAAAATATTTTTAAAGAATATAGTTCTTTAAAAGATGTTCCACAAGGATTACCGGTCATTCCTGTGGAAATGGAGCCGGTTTTGAAGCTTATCAATAAAAAACCAATTTTGCCGAATGAGGCGGAAGTGGCTAAAAACAACCGTTCCAGAAGCGCTAAATTGCGTGTGGCTGAGAAGGTAAAAGACTAAGAGAAATGGAGGGATGACAGCTTGGCTGAAGTAAAAGAAATTCATGATTACGATGTGGGCATCCCTACCGAGATCTCGGATAAAGTCGTTGAAAAACCAAAGCAGCCTAAGAAAAAGAGCGATCCGAATAAAGGCATCACTCGTCTTGAAAAAATATTGTTTTTTGCTTTAGTTTTTTGCAGTATTGGGTTGGCATTCTTCACGGTACGCCTTAGAACAGATATCATCAAAGTGACGGGGGATATCACGACGATCGAAAGTGAGATGACCGATATCAATAGTCAGATCACCTTGTTAGAACAAGAAAGAAATGAGCTTTCTCGTGTGGAACGTGTGAAAGAGATCGCAGAAAAAGCCGGTTTGTCTTCTATTGAGGAGAACATAAGGAAAGTGAATCCATGAAAAAAAATTTTTTAAAAAGAAAGATCAAAAAGAAAAATCTCACGCCAGCTAACAACCGCAAGAAGGTTGGAATCATTTTTTTTGCTGTTGCGATTGGGGTATTTCTTTTGTTTATAGCAAGATTTAGCACGATCATCGTCACTGGAAAAGTCAGCGGTGTCTCTCTTGGCAAAAAAACTCAGCAGCTGTATCAAGGCAGCAGTGAAGTTGTGGCTAAGCGCGGGACGATCTATGATCGCAACGGAAACATTATCGCTGAAGATGCCAGTTCCTATTCGATTTATGCTATTTTGGATAAGACTTATAAATATGGGGACGAAGATCTATATGCAAAGGAAAAAAATTTTTCCACGATCGCGGATATTTTAAACAGTTATCTGGGGATAGACAAAGCGAAAGCTTTGGAAATTTTACAGACTAAGACAAATGATAAAGGACAGGCAGTTTCTCAGGTTGAATTTGGTTCAAGCGGCAGCAACATATCTCTGGATACGAAAAATCAAATCGAAGCTGCCATGAAAAAAAAGAATATAAAAGGGCTTTATTTTACAGAACACCCGGATCGAATCTATCCAAATGGAAATTTTGCTTCTTATTTGATCGGCTACGCAGATTTGGCTGATGAAAAAGATGAGTCAAAAGGGTTAGTTGGTATGATGGGGATCGAACAAGCGTACAATGATGTTTTAAGTGGAACGAACGGCCGGGTGACTTATCGAAAAGACAGTAAAAACAATGCGATCCCGGGAACGACTAAAGTTCAAAAAAAGGCGAAAGATGGTTCTGATGTCTATACTACACTTGATATTGACTTGCAGCTTTATTTAGAAGGGCTGATGGACACTCTTCAAACCACTTATGAGCCTGAAGACGTTACGGCCATGTTAGTTGAAGCCGATACTGGAAATATTTTGGCTGCATCCCAACGGCCAAGTTTTGATCCTGAAACCAAAGAAGGTTTGCAAGGAGAAAATGCTTTGTGGCGCAACTTATTAGTCGAAGATCCCTTCGAGCCGGGTTCAACGATCAAAGTTTTTACTGTTGCGGCGGCGATCGAAGCGGGTGTTTTTTCTGCTAATACGACCTATCAGGCGGGCTCAATCAAGTTATATGATACCACCATCAATGATGCGGTGAACCACGGAACTTTGACTTATGAACAGGCATTGATCGCTTCTAGTAATGTCGGCATGGTGAAATTAGAACAGATGATGGGCGCCGATACTTGGAACAGTTACTTAGAAAAATTCGGACTGACAAAAAGTACCGGTTCTGGTTTGCCGGCGGAACAAACAGGGACGATCCAAAACAGCAGTCCGGTTGATACGGCAATGACAGCATATGGACAAGCTATTTCTGTGACTAATTTTCAAATGATTCAGGGATTCACGGCTATTGCAAATGAAGGAGCTATGCTGAAGCCGCAATATATCAGTAAAGTGGTCACAGCTAATGGAAAGGTCAAAAAGACCAGTACAGAAACAATTTCACAACCAATCCAAGCCTCTACGGCCAATCAAGTATTAAGTTATATGAAAGAAGTTGTCGAGGATCCGCTGGGAACCGGCTATGGAATTTATAATATTGACGGCTATTCAGTTGGAGCGAATACTGGAACGGCACAAATAGCTGGAGACAGCGGCTATTTGACTGGCAGCCATGACTATATTTATTCTGTGGTTCAGATGGTTCCTGCGGATGATCCAAAATATATTATGTATGTTACCGTAAAACAGCCAAAAACGTATGAAAGAACTATGATAGCTAATTTATCCAATGCTATGTTAAAACGAGCACTTGATTTAGAAGATAGTAACACGGATACAACTAGCGACAGTTCGGCAGATAAGATCAAACTATCAAATTTGGTTGGTCAAAGTGTTACGGATGCTCAAACGTACGCGACTAATGCCGGCTTGGATCTGATCGTTGTCGGCAGCGGCAGTACAGTTTCCAAGCAATCCAATGAAGAGGGCGAAACCCTTTCAAAGAATCAGAAAGTGATCGTGGCGACTGATGGGCAGCTGACAATGCCGGATATTACCGGCTGGTCAAAAAATGATGTTTTGAAGCTTTGTGATACCACCGGGCTGAAAGCTACTTTTGATGGGACAGGTTATGTAGGCAGTCAAAGCATTGCTGCCGGAGACGTCATTACTTCAGGGACAGAGATTACAGTAACTTTAAAAGAAGAGTAGGGATAGAGCATGAATGCACAGTAAATAATGAAGGCCGTTCATGGTCATAGTGAGGATGAGACGCGTTTATTAAACATAACTATTGACAATGTGACCCAGGACAGTCGTAAAGTGAAAAAGCGAAGCTGTTTTTTATGCATCAAAGGCAGCAAGTTTGATGGTCATTTGTTAGTTCAAGAAGCCATTGAAAAAGGAGCGGTTCTGATCATCGCGTCGCAGCCGGTAGCTTCTACAGTTCCGGTGATTCAAGTAAATAATACTCAACGGGCTTTGGCTCAATTAGCTGTATGTTTCTATAAAGATCCCAGCAAGGATTTAAATCTGGTTGGGGTCACAGGGACTAACGGAAAAACGACGATCACTCACATGGTAGCTGAAATTTTCAATGATGCTGCCGTGGATACGGGGATCATTGGTACTATGTACAATAAAATCGGTTCGGAAAAGCTGCCGACGATCAATACAACACCGGATGCTTTGACGATCCAGTCTTTATTGGCAAAGATGGTCAAAAAGAATATGACTGCTTGTGTCATGGAGGTCTCATCGCACGCGTTAGTGCAGGGGCGTGTCTGGGGAGTCGATTTTAATACAACAGTTTTTACGAACCTGAGCCGTGATCATTTAGAATTTCATCATACCTTTGAAGAATATTTTCAAGCGAAAAGTTTATTGTTTGCCCAAATGGGAAATAGTTACCATCAAACTGATAAGGAAAAATACGCGATCATCAACGCAGATGATCCCTATGGACAAAGACTGGTCCAGCTGACTGCCGCCACGGTTTTTACTTATGGTTGCAAAGGCGCAGGAGATATTCAGGCCTGCGGCATCAAAGTCAGCAATACAGGAACTTCTTTTGATTTGTCTATTGAGAAGAAAAAGTATCCAGTCCGGATGAAAATGATTGGGGATTTTAATGTTTATAATTTTCTGGCAGCATTTGGAGTTGGTTTTGTTCAAGGGATCCCGCCGCAAAAAATCATTCATTCACTGGAGCAGCTGCCTGGCGTAAAAGGACGTTTTCAATTAGTTCCAAATACGGGAGAAGTGACAGTTATCGTAGATTATGCTCATACTCCTGATGGGTTATTAAATGTTCTTAGTACGATCCAAAAATTTGCTCAGAAAAAAATTTATTGTGTTGTCGGCTGCGGTGGGGATCGTGATCCTTCGAAACGGCCGATCATGGCCGAAGTGGCCATAAAAAATTCGACTCATCCAGTTTTCACTTCGGACAATCCCCGAACAGAAGACCCGATAAAAATCATTGATGAGATGATCAAGGCTGTCCCCAACGACCTCTATGAAGTGATCGTTGAACGCAAAACAGCCATTTGGGAAACTTTGAGGAAAGCTCAGTCCGGTGATGTAGTTCTTATCGCAGGCAAGGGACATGAAGATTATCAAATTATCGGGACTGAAAAACATCATTTCGATGATGTAGAAGTCGTAGCAGATTTTTACCGGACAAATGCAGAAAAATAGGAGAATGAATGGATATGGAGTGGACACAAATTTTTATCCCGATAGCAAGCAGTTTTGCTATGACGATCATAGTTTTGCCCTTATTTATCGGATATTTTCAAATGAGAAAGCAAGGACAGACCATTCGCGATGAAGGGCCAAAATGGCATAATAGCAAGGCTGGAACTCCAACGATGGGAGGGGTAGTTTTTTTAACAGCTGTTTTACTTTCTTCTTTATGGGTCGCTGTCTGGTTAGGAGCATGGACTCCTTCATTATTGATTCTGTTGTTTATATTAGTTTTATATGGTGGATTGGGTTTTCTTGATGATTTTATCAAAGTTTTTAAAAAACGAAACATGGGATTAAATTCAAAGCAAAAGTTAATGGGACAGATCATCGGCGGAGTAGTTTTTTATCTGGTTTACCAGAGGGAAGGTTTTAGTGATTCTTTAAATCTTCCATTCATTGGAGAAGTACCGCTCAGCATTTTCTATGGGTTATTTACGATTTTTTGGTTAGTAGGATTTTCAAACGCAGTGAATTTGACTGACGGCCTGGATGGTTTAGTGACAGGTCTGGGAGTTATTTCATTTGGAACTTATGCGATCATCGCCTGGCAGCAAAAGCAATTTGACATTTTGATTGTGTGCTTATGTGTGATCGGAGGATTGGCAGGTTTCTTTCCTTATAATCATAAGCCAGCCAAAATATTTATGGGAGATGTTGGTTCACTGGCATTGGGCGGTCTTTTAGCAGCGATTTCGATTTTGCTGCATCAGGAATGGACCCTGCTGTTAGTTGGGCTGGTTTATGTTTTTGAAACAGTTAGTGTGATTCTGCAGGTGACAAGTTTTAAATTGACAGGAAAACGAATTTTTAAAATGAGCCCTATTCATCATCACTTTGAGATGTCTGGCTGGTCAGAATGGAAGATTGATATTGTTTTTTGGATCATTGGTTTTGTAACAGCGGCTTTGACACTGTTGATTTTGTATTAAATTGGAGGCAACGGGAATGCGGAAAATTACAAAATATGAAAATAAAAAAGTTCTGGTTTTAGGACTTGCTAAAAGTGGTGTCAGTGCAGCTAAAGTTTTACATCAATTAGGAGCCTTAGTTACAGTAAATGATGCTAAGAAATTTGAAGAAAACTCCGAAGCGCAGGATTTATTGAGTTTAGGGATCCGCGTCATAACTGGCAGCCACCCGGTGGAACTTCTGGATGAAGAATTTTCTTTATTAGTGAAAAACCCCGGGATCCCTTATACAAATCCAATTATCGAGAAAGCAATAGAAATTGGTTTGAAAATCATTACCGAAGTGGAGCTCGCTTATGAAGTAGCCGAATGTCCGTTCATTGGAATCACTGGAACGAATGGGAAGACCACTACAACGACGATGATCGCTAATATTCTCAATCAAAATCGCCCATTTGGTCTGGCACGTCTGGCAGGAAATATTGGTTTTCCTGCCAGCTCAGTGGCTTTATTAGCTCGACCAGAAGACGTATTAGTCACTGAACTTTCTAGCTTTCAACTGCTTGGAATAGATTTGTTTCATCCTAAGACAGCGGTCATCACCAACCTTTATTCTGCACACTTGGATTATCATGGTTCAAGACAGGCTTATGTAGAGGCAAAATGGCGTATTCAAAAAAATATGGCTGCAACAGATCATTTAGTTTTAAATTGGGATCAGATGGAGTTAAGAGAGCTCAGCAAGTGCACTAAAGCGGCAGTTATCCCTTTTTCGACTCAGGCGGAAGTGCCGGGAGCGTATCTAAAAGAAGGTTATTTATATTATCATTCAGAAAAAATCATGCGGCAAACCGACTTGCTTGTTCCAGGTCTGCATAATGTGGAAAATGCCTTAGCAGCGATCATTGTGGCTAAATTAAATCAGGTTTCTAATGAAGATATTGCCTTAAGCCTAAGACAGTTTAAAGGAGTCCCTCACCGAACGGAATTTATTGGTGAATTCCAGCATAGACAATTTTACAATGATTCCAAAGCAACGAATATTTTAGCTACTAAAATGGCTTTGAGCGGATTTGATAAATCCCGATTGATTTTGCTGGCCGGCGGCTTAGACCGCGGGAATGAGTTTGATGAACTGGTCCTTGATTTGAAGGGCATAAAAGGAATCGTTCTATTTGGAGAAACGAAGCAAAAATTAGCTTCAGCAGCCCGGAAAGCTGGGATCACTCAGATGATTTTTTCAGAAAATGTGGAGTCTGCAGTGGCGGAAGCCGTTAAAATAAGTGAGAATGGAGATACGATCTTATTATCTCCCGCTTGTGCCAGCTGGGACCAGTATCCTAACTTTGAGGTGCGCGGCGAAAAATTTGCGCAAGCCGCAAAAGCAATGGCATTATGAAATAACACTGGAGAAAGAGGGAGTGGAAGTATAATGAGAGAATTGGTGACAGGCGGCGGAACGGGCGGACCC
>JAATEZ010000003.1 GCA_015655485.1 Lactobacillales bacterium
TAATTTTATAAAAAAATGGAAAGTGCCAAAGTGGATGCAAGGATTAATGCCTGTCTTAATAATACCTGTAGTTAGTACGTTAATTTGTGGGATGATTTTTATAATGATTTTTTCTCCGCCATTATCTTTTGTAATGAACTCATTTCAACACTGGATCATCTCATTAAATGGAGGAGCAAAAGCGATTATTGGTGCAGTGATTGGAGCCTGCATGGGATTTGATTTAGGAGGGCCAATAAATAAAACGGCATCTTTAGCAGCAAATGCGCTGGGTGCTGATGGAATATACGGGCCTTGGGCTGCAAAATTGGTAGGAGGTATGACACCACCGATTGGCGCTTTTATAGCCACGCTTATAGCAAAAAAGAAGTTTTCTTTATCACAAAGAGAAATCGCTAAAACTGCATTACCCATGGGATTGTGTTTTATCACAGAAGGAGTATTACCAATAGCCGCTGCCGATCCGATCCGTTTTATTATTAGTTCAGTTCTGGGCTCATCTATCGGTGGGGCAATAGCTGTCGGGATGGGAGTAGAGTGTCCAGCAGCGCATGGAGGTATTTTTGTCATTCCAATGATGACAAAACCGATTTGGTTTATTATAGCTTTAATTGTAGGCTCTTTAATTACAGGAATTGTTTATGCAATAATAAAAAAAGAAGAGGTAGAAGTTCTCAGTGATACTGAGGATTCATCTGAAGATGTAGATTTTGATATAGTTACACAATAAAAAGGAGTGTTATAGATGTTAGTATCAATGAATTCAATTTTGGAACATGCGAACAAACACAATTATGGAGTCATGGCTATGAATAGTATCAATATTGAAATGGCAAGAGCCGGAATACAAGCTGCTGCAGAAGAAAATTCACCAATGATTATTCAATTTGGTCCAGGTCAAATGGGACTACATGCACACAAAGAAGAAATGTTTCCTTTAGTGAAGGAATTGTCTGATAGAGTTCATGTTCCAATTGCTATAAATCTAGATCATGGAATGGATTTTTCGATTATTTCAGAGTGTATAAATTTTGGTTTTACAAATGTTATGTTCGATGGATCAAGCCTATCTTATGAAGAAAACTTGAGTAGAACAGAGACCATTTGCGCTATGGCACATAGTGTTGGATGTTCTGTAGAAGCAGAATTAGGCCATGTTGGGCAAGCAGTCAATGAGGATGACGAAGATGACGGATTATATACTGATCCCCAAAAAGCACTTGCTTTTATAAAATATACCGGTGCGGATGCTTTAGCTGTTGCTATTGGAACAGCTCATGGAAATTATCCCAAAAATAAGATACCCAAATTGGATTTTGAGCGACTTAGAGATCTTAAAAGAACTCTGCAGATGCCTCTGGTTTTACATGGCGGATCAGGATGTGGAGAAGAAAATCTAAAAAAAGCTGTGAAATATGGAATAAACAAAATAAATGTTGCTACAGATGCATTTTCCGTTGCAAAAAATGCGATAAATAAGGCATTTGAAGAGGATCCAACGATTGATTATTTGCATCTTTGCATATACATTGAAAATGAAGTAAAGCAATTTGTAAAAAACTATATGCATATTATTGGTTCAAATAATAGATATATTTTCGACGAAACCCAATATAATGGCCTAGAGTAAATTACATTAGCTTAATGATGGGGAATTTTGAACTATTTCAGGCTTTGTTCTGATTGGAGGGTAATGGATGTAGATGGATAAAGACATTATTTATCAAAAAAAAATCTTAAGCTTGCTTGTAAATGGAAAGCAGACCTCCGTTAAAAAAGTTGCAGAATGTGTTGGATTGTCAGAAAAAATGATTCGAATAAAGTTAGAAAAATTAGAGATTTTTTTACAAGATAAAAAACTTGGAGAAATAATAAAAATTCCTGGAAAAGGAATTAATTTAAAAATAGCCAATGGACGTGAGGATGAATTACTCAAATATGTCAATCAAAATATAAGTATTGATTTGAATGATTCAGAATATGAACGTAAGATATTGTTTTATGTTCTTTCTTTAAATTCAAAAGGATCTATCACTCAGAACAAACTATCTGAATTATTATATATCAGTGTCCCCACTTTAAAAAAAAAGCTTGATAGGGTAGAACAATTTTTATCAGAATATCAACTCACGCTGAAAGCCGTGCAAAGAAAAGGTGTTTGGATTGAGGGCAATATGGTTGATAAAAGAACGGCAATAAAAGATTTTATTTTAAGCGGAAACACGAGTGTGGATATTCTACTAGAGCCATTTACACCAGGTTTAAATATTGCACAAATCAAACAAATTATTAAGGATGTTGAAAAAAACTGGAAGATAAAGTTCAGTAAAGAATCTCTTGATGCAATTTGGATCGTGATTTGTTTGTCTATTTATAGAGGAAAGTATAGAGTAGAGAGCTATGAGCTTCCTGATTTTTCAATTGAAGAATATAATGAATATAATTTTGCTGAGAGTATTTATGAATCATTGACTCAAAATGGTTATGTCAATCATAATTGTACAGATATAAAATTGCTGGCGATAGAGATACTAACGGCAAATAAATTGGAAACATTTTCATACCCCAAAAACTTACAATCGAAATTTGCATTCGATTGTAAGTTAGAAGAATTTGTAAAGCGGTTGATAATTTCTATATCAGAAATTTTGAGTGAGGATTTAAGTAACGATAAATTATTACAGAAAGAACTTGAAGAACATCTAAAATCAGCAATTTTCCGATTGAAATTCGGGCAAAAGTATATTTCCAATGTTAGTAAGCAACTAAAAATAGAGTACAAACGTGTTTTTTTAAGTGTATGGGCAACAAGTCAATTATTTGAGGAATATTACAGTGTGCAAATAACGGAAAATGAAATTGCCTATATTGCTTTGTATATTGAATCTTCCTTACTAAGAAAAAAAAACAAAGTGGAAGCCGTATTAATAACAGATCTGGGGAAATCACAAAGCTTATTTATAGTGGATACGCTTAAAAGAGATATATTACAGCTAGGTGAAATCCAGATTATTAGAAAAGAAGAAATTGAGATAAAGGATTTACAAAATAAAATTGTTCTTTCAACAGTTGCAGAAGTTATTGAGAATGAAATTCATATTTCGACTATTCCAACTAGATCAGATATCAATGAAATAAAAAAGATTATAGAAAACAAGGGAACGAAAAAAACATCTGTTTTTAACTTTTCTCAAAAAATTCAGCCTTTGTTTGATCCAGAATTCATATTTATGGATGTCGTAATAGAGGATAAAAATCAATTACTGAAAATGATGACAAAAAAAATTGAAGGAAAAGGTCTAGTTACGGAGAGATTTTATAACACGCTGTGGAAACGAGAATGTAAGACCACAACTTGTATTGGAAACTATACTTCGATTCCACATGGCAGCACGACTGAAGTCAACGAGTATAAAATACTGATAGCTTCATTGAAAAAACCAATAAAATGGTATGGTGAAGAATATGTGGATTTAGTGTTCTTACTGGCCACAAAGATGAAAACTAGCCTGGATATTGAAAGAACAAAGCAATTTTATATTGATTTAATAGACTTTACCGAAAACAAATATGTAGTAAATAACTTTAAGGTTATAAAGAATGGTATTGATGCCTATCATTACCTATTTTCTTACTGAGGGTGTTGAATATGAAAAAAATAGCAATGAACAATATTTTGGATAAAAGAGTGATAAATCTAAAATTGCGGTCAAAAAATAAGAAAGATATTTTACATGAATTATCAGAAATGTTCTTTAATGCCGGATATATATCGAATATAGACGAATATTTAAAAGATGTCTATCTCAGAGAAAAAGCTGGAATTACTGGAATGGGAAATAATGTCGCAATTCCTCATGGAAAATCGAAAAGTGTAAAAAAACCGGGAATTGCTATTGGTAGAACATCGACCCTGATTGAGTGGGAAACCTATGATGATCAACCAGTAAATTTATTTTTTTTATTTGCTGTTCCAGATACGATCGATAGCGGACAAGTACACTTGAAACTCTTAGCTGAATTAGCAACGAAACTAGCAGATGATAGTTTATTAACTAATTTAAAATCGGCTAAGAATACTGATGAATTTTGTTTACTCTTAGAATAGACAAAATGTGAGTTTGGTTAATTGAAAACAAAATTATAAA
>JAATEZ010000105.1 GCA_015655485.1 Lactobacillales bacterium
AAGAAGAAAAAATAATTTATTGAAGCAAGGCGAGGTTTTCCTGAGTTATGTGACGTGGTATGCGACTGGGCGATTTTTCATTGAAGGCATGCGAACAGATAGTTTGATGATCGGTCATGTGATTCGTGTTTCCCAATTACTATCCTTGATTTTATTTATCGTGGCAGTGTTCCTTATGATTTATCGCAGGAAAAAAATGGCGCTTCCCTACTACAAAAGAGAGGAAAAAACGATTTTATGAAAATTGAGGCTGTTTTGTTTGATTTTGATGGCACCCTGTTGAATAGTAATCGATTGATCAATGAATCTCATAGGCATGTCCTTGATCAGTTCTTTCCGGGGCGATTTACTGAGGAAACAGTCCGGGCTTTTAATGGCCCTTCGCTAAAGGAAGTATACGAAAGGCTTGATCCTGAAAATAGTGAACGGCTGATTCAAAGTTATGTTGATTTTAATTGGCAGCATCATGATGACTATGTCGAACTTTTTCCAAATGTTGTTCCATCTTTAGCCAGACTAAAAAATGCCGGGAAAAAACTGGCGGTCGTTTCAACCAAAAGAAGAAAAACTCTTGAAAAAGGTTTGAATCTATTTCAGCTTTCCGATTTTTTTGATGTGATTTTCAGCGGGGATGAATTTACATTTCCCAAACCGGATCCACAGTCTTTAGAGGCGGCAGTGGCTTCGTTGAAAGTTGCCAGGAGCAGTACCATTATGGTGGGAGATAACTGGCAGGATATTGAAGCGGCGAATCGGGCAAATGTGACAAGTGTGTTTGTAGGCTGGTCAGAAAAATCGATTGAGCAGGTTGCTGACTATAAGCCTTATTATGTTCCTGGTTCTATGGTAGAATTAACTGACTGGATCTTATCAGAAAAATAATGGAGGACATTTTTTATTATGAATAAAAAAATAGCGGTTTTAGGAGCAGGTTCATGGGGCTCCGCCTTAGCAAAAGTTTTGGCCGATAATGGACAGGAAGTTCGTATCTGGGGCGATAATTTGTTGCAGATCAAAGAAATAAATGAACACCATACGAACCAGCACTACCTTAAAAATTTTGTGCTGCCGGCCAGTGTAGCGGCCTATTCGGATTTAAAGAGTTGTGTCGCGGATGTGGAGGCTGTTCTTTTTGTTGTTCCCACTAAAGCGATTCGGAGTGTAGCCGGACAATTTGTTGAAGTATCTTGCGGAAAGCCTGTGATCATTCATGCGAGCAAGGGATTAGAACAAGGAACACATAAAAGGATCTCGGAAGTATTGACGGAAGAGATCCCGCTGGAAAAACGCCAGGAGATCGTTGTTTTATCCGGACCCAGTCATGCAGAAGAAGTTGCGGTAGGAGATTTAACTACGATCACTGCTGCTTCTAAGAGTTTTGCGGCGGCTAAGTTTGTTCAGGATCTATTTATGAATGATTATTTCAGGATTTATACCAACGATGATGTGATCGGAGTGGAACTTGGCGCGGCTTTGAAAAATATTATTGCTCTGGGAGCCGGAGCGATCCATGGTTTAGGATACGGCGACAATGCCAAAGCGGCCATCATGACGCGAGGACTGGCTGAAATCAGCCGTTTAGGAGTAGCTTTAGGAGCGGACCCCTTAACTTTTATTGGTTTAAGCGGAGTAGGAGATTTGATCGTGACATGTACCAGTGTTCATTCTCGAAACTGGCGGGCAGGCAATTTGTTGGGCAAGGGGCATAAGCTGGCAGAAGTTTTAGCGAATATGGGGATGATCGTTGAAGGAGTTTCGACGACTAAAGCCGCTTATGAGTTGGCTAAGCAGATGAAAATTGAAATGCCGATCACCGAGGCGATTTATGATGTACTATATAATGACAAAGATATTCATTTAGCGGCAAAAGAGATCATGCTGAGAGATGGAAAACCTGAAAAAGGATAAAAGAAAGGAAGAAATAGGATGACACAAGTAAAAAAGGCAGTGATCCCGGCGGCAGGCCTTGGAACAAGATTTTTGCCTGCGACTAAGGCTATGGCAAAGGAAATGCTGCCAATCGTGGATAAACCAACGATCCAGTTTATTGTGGAGGAAGCTTTGGCTTCTGGAATTGAAGATATTCTGATTGTTACTGGTAAGGGAAAAAGACCGATCGAAGATCATTTTGATTCCAATATTGAATTGGAGACAAATTTGCGTGAAAGAGGCAAAACCGATTTATTAAAATTGGTCGAGGAAACAACGGATGTTAATTTGCACTTTATTCGTCAATCACATCCGAAAGGTTTAGGACATGCAGTATTGCAGGCAAAGGCCTTTGTAGGCAATGAACCCTTTATTGTGATGCTTGGCGATGATATCATGGAGGATGAAGTGCCATTGACTAAGCAGCTGATGCAGGACTATTGCAATATCCACGCTTCAACTATCGCTGTTATGGAGGTTCCTAAAGAAGATACTTCCAAGTACGGGATCATTAATCCAGGGGAAGAAGTTCAAAAAGGTCTTTATAATGTCAAAAGTTTTGTTGAAAAACCGGAACCTGAAAAGGCACCAAGTAATCTTGCGATCATTGGCCGCTATCTTTTGACTCCAGAAATCTTCCAAGTTTTGGAAAAGCAGCAACCGGGGACCGGCGGGGAAATTCAATTGACCGACGCGATCGATGCGTTGAATAAGACACAAAGAGTTTTTGCCCGTAAATTTACTGGGAAACGATACGATGTCGGGGATAAGTTTGGTTTTATGAAAACCAGT
>JAATEZ010000259.1 GCA_015655485.1 Lactobacillales bacterium
CAATTCGTCACGTTCTTCATCCATCAATGTTACTTTATAACGTACCATCATTCACAATCCTTTTTTAAAAGATTATACCATATTCACTACTTTATTTTCTAGATGGATACAGTACTAGAATAATTCTTAACAAAAGAATCCATTTAAAATTTTCGACAATACTCGGTCCTATTCCTCCGATAAATGTAAGGATCAAACCAAGCAAAACCGTTGGCCGGTACCCGAATTTCCGGACAATTTTATCATTTATTAATACAAAAATAAAAGTTGATAAAGTAGATATCGTTATAATAGACTCGATCACTGCCGTGTTTTCTTTTGGATAGGTGGCCAGCAACGACGGGATCAGCATCGATACAGCTCCAGTAGAAGTCAGGACCAGTGAAATGGATAACACAGATATTTTTAATCTTATTTTATTAAACAAATTCATATCTCCTTTGATTTTATTATAGAAAGCGCTATCTATGCTTTATAATATAGAGCTTTTCTGCTCTATACAACCTCTGTTTCTGACCATATGACCTCTATTTCAATACAGGATGACTTGCATGAAACGATAAAAAACTAAACGAGTTCGTTCCGGTCAACAGCAAAAAAAAGAGTCATAATGAAAATCACAACCATAAACAGCGGCGGAAGTCTATTTTGAATCCGCACCGAAAATTCTCACTTAAGTAATCATAAAAAAATTTACAGCCGAAAAATCTTAATAGAAAAGAACTCCCAGCTGTAAATTTTTTTATGATACCCGTATAATTTCTGCCGACTCGTTTAGGAAAAACTGCTTGACCACAACCAAATCAATTTTTTATTTTTGCATAAAATGATTTTAACTCCGCTTTTTTTTCAGGGCTTAATTCTGTCTTGCGGATTCCCTGGATGGCACCTTCGAGAGCGGTCAGCATATGCAGACAAGCTTTTGCATCAGAAGTCGCCCGAACCTTCAAAAAAGCTGCCTCACTGCCGATTTCTTTTAATTGCTCCGCATCCGCGATCCCGGCTGCTTGAAGCTTTTCCTCATTGACACGACTGATATTGGGCAAATCACTCAAACGCATATGGACACTCCCTCATAAAAAGTTTTGTATTTGAATTGATTATAACGCATGGAGTGCGAGAAAGAAAGACTGATATAGGCACATTTTGCAACTGATGAAAATCAAACCATTTTTTATTCGCTCGACAAAACCAATTGCCAGGTCACACCATACTTGTCCGTTATCCACGTTACTAGATCAAAGCCGGGAACGGCCTCTGGTCCCATTATTATCTTACCTTTTTCTTTTAATCGTTCAAAAATGGTATAAAATTCCTTTTCAGAACTCATTTCCATTAAAAAGGAAATGCCCCAATCGATGGGCGCTGCATTTTCGGGACCCATATCAAGGAAATAAAAATCTTGATCCATGATCCGCAGATGCCCTTTTAGAACCAAATTAGGCCGGTCCGGATAAAACTCCAAATTTAAAATTTTACAATCAGGAAAAATTTCCTTGTAAAAATTCATAGCCGCCTGCGCTTGTGTCTGAAAACAAATAAAAGGAATAATTTTTTTCATTAGCTTCCGCTCCATTTCTTTGGTTAAATGATTTATGAAAAATGCTAAAAAAAGAATTCAAAAGCTAATTGAAACTTTTTTCTTTCATTGCAAAATAACGATTTTCATTATCAGAAAAATGACAAACCCGTCCATCTTCCCATACCGTTGTTTCGCCAGCAAAAAGGCCGTCGTTGCTCAATGATGCAAATCATACCTTACCCAAAGAAGCGACGGCGTCTCCAAGGACACTTCTGGAGAAACCTTCAAAATAAATTCCTTTTGAAAAAACTGCAAAGAAAAACCTGATTTACTGGATATTTTTATGGTCGGCTCTCCTTTGATCTCTGCCCTGTAAGTTTCTTTAAAATCAAAATATTTGATCCAGAAAAGGCTTGATTGTTGTACATCCGCCACGTAGAGCATCATGATTACTTCTGCCGCTTTCCATCCCTCCTTTGCTTTTATTTTTTCTTTATCATAAACTACTGTGAAAACGTTGTCGATAAATATGTTTGCTCCTGCTACTATCAGCTGTGTTGCCCGCAAAAATAACTGTGCCCAACAAAATAAGACACCGGCAGAGTGAACGATGTCTATCAATATAAAAACATTAAATTTTAAAGTAGTTTTTCGACGTGCCAGACAGGATTCCCTGTTTGACCTTCCGAATATAAATGAACTAGACTGTCATCGCCAGATCAAATCCTTGACGAGTCGCATTCCAGAGTGTTCCTTTTTGAGCATAGCTATCGCCAATCACATAGACTTCTTCAGCCGCTGTTTTTAAAGTATTAAATACGGCGAGATCGGGACGAACTCCTAAGGAAAGGATCACCTGATCACAAACTAATTCAATAATATTCCCTTGGCTGTCTTTAACTAAAGCGCCATTTGCATTAACATCCTCCAGATTTACTTCCATATGAAATTGAACCTTATTCTCTTTTAACAAACTGTTTAGAGCGATCCGGTTAATGGCAGAGACACCCGCACCGATTTCATCCTCCGATATCCGATCGATCACTGTTACTTTCTTCCCTTGCTCCGCAAGATGCAGAGCCAATTCGCACCCCGTAAATCCCGCTCCGGCTATGACGATTTCCTGACCCACCTGAACTTTTCCCAGCTCTACATCGCCGACCCAAACGATCTTTTCCTGATGATGAAAATCAGGCAGGATCGGAAGCGCTCCTGTCGCGACGACGATGACATCTGGATTCTCCGCTTTTACATCGGCTAAAACGGCTTTTGCGGCTAAGCGGATTTTAATATTCGATTTTGAGGCCATTCGGATCGACCAATCTAAATATTTTCTCATATCGGCTTTGAATGGAGCCATGGAAGCCATTTTTAGAGCTCCGCCCAATTCCGCTTTTTCTTCATAGAGAACGACTTCATGGCCGCGTTCCTGACAAACACGCGCAGTTTCCAAGCCAGCCGGCCCGCCGCCGATCACCATGACTTTTTTTAAAGTGCGCGGATAAGCCTCGGGAGAAAATTGCGTCTCACGGCCAGCCAAGGGATTCACTGAACAGCGTAAGGGTTTAAAATGGAAATGTGTTTCGTTGATGCAAACGTTACAGCGAACACAAGGACGGATTTCATCTGCTTTACCTTTTTGTGCCTTCTTGACAGCATCCGGATCCGCGATCAAGGTCCGAATCATTGCAGCCACATCCGCTTTTCCATCTGCAATGATTTCTTCAGCTAAATCCAAATTAAGAGATCCTACCACTGCTACTGGGATCGATAAAATTTCTTTGAATTTCTCAGCTGCCGGAACATTCATCGCGTGCTTAAAATAAGTAGGCTGAAAAACATAAGGCAGTAATTTATCTTCTAAAAGCAATCCCCGAGAAACATGGATCATATCGATCTTCTTTTCGATCACTTTGGCAAAGTCCAGCG
>JAATEZ010000345.1 GCA_015655485.1 Lactobacillales bacterium
AAAGTGTTTGGCAATTCATGATGATCGGTCACGATAACATCCACACCTTTTTCTTTTGCAAACTGCAGAGCTTCATGACCAGCCACACCATTATCCACCGTTATGATCAGCTGGATACCGGATTCTATCGCGCGCGAAAAAGCTTGGACGTTTGGCCCATAGCCGTCTGTAAAACGATTCGGCAAATAATAACTGACTTCTCCGCCAAGTAGCTCTATGGCTTCCTTCATGACTACCGTGCTGGTGATACCATCAGCATCGTAGTCTCCATAAATCAGAATTCTTTCCTGATTTTCCACCGAACGATAAATCCTCTTGACAACTCGTTCCATATCATAAAGCAGATAAGGATCATGGAGTGTGTGAAAATCAGGATGAAGAAATTTATCTAGTTTTTCAGGAGTCTCTATCCCCCGGTCTAATAATAAAGGCCCAATCTCTTCAGGCAATTTTAATTCCTTTAATGCGGAAATAAGTTCATCTGAACAATCCTCTGTTTGTAATAGATCCCACTCGTATTTCGACGGCTTCACAACATCACTCCTAATCCTATACATTATAACAAATTTACAAAGAAGATGGAAAAATCATTTAGCTTCGAACATAAGAAAGCACAGATAAGCAAATGACTTTCTTTACTAAATTCATATATCCGTAAAATTCCGCATAAAAAAGTGGCTAGATAAAACGTTCCAGCCTCTTTTCATTCAATCTTTAAAATTCATTCGAACTGTTACTCGGATCCGTTCCCTGCAGAACTTCTTGTCTCAAGTGAATCATTTCCTGTTCTTGCTTTTCTAACTGGAGCTCATAATTCTGTTTTGTTTCAGCCAGTTTAGCATCAAAAGTATCGCGTTCAGCATCGACTTTTTTATTCACCTTCGCATCAAAATCGGTTTGAAGATCTTCCGATTCCTTTTTTAGTGTCTTGAGTTCCTTCCCCTTTTGCCAAAGGCTGGCAGAAGCTGCCAAAAGCATAATAAGCGCCCCAATAACCGCTGAGCACAAAATAAGCAAAACCAGAGGCCATTGGACAGTAACAAAGCCAAAATTGACTGCGGTACTATCCGTGTTCAAAACAGAGAAAATAACGATAATAAAAACTAAAATAAATCCAACGATCGCGCGCCATTGATTTTTCATTGCAAATCTCCTCCCTATTTTTTATTGAATAATGAGCCGGCAAAATAATCACCCAAATGCGGAAATAGTTGATAAAACTTACTTGCCGCTTCTAAAATGACCGGCGAATTGATTTCGCGCTTGCTGGAACCCATCGAACGAACAATTTTTTGAGCTAATTCTTTAGGATTCAAAACGATCCAATCAACTGAAGCCAAATATTCACCAGACCGATCTGCTTTGTCAAAAAAGTCCGTGGCTATTGGGCCTGGATTGACTGTCGTCACAAAAACACCTAAAGGTTTCAATTCTAAACGCAGAGCATTCGAAAATCCTATGACCGCAAATTTCGTTGCTGAGTATACAGAGGATTTAGCTGTCGCTATTTTTCCTGCTTGCGAAGCAATATTTATGATGTGACCGAAACCTCTTTCACTCATGTCGATAGCAAATTTTTGAGTGAGATACATCAGACCCAGGACATTTACTTCAAACATTTGTCTGGCTACTTCAAAATCAAAATCGACAAAATTTTCAAAAAGGCCAAAACCGGCACAATTGACCAAGACATCCACATGACCAATTTCTGTCGTTATTTTTTCATAGATCTCATCAATATTTTCAGGACTAGAAATATCCAGTTGATACGCATAAGCTGGAACTCCGCGCTTACGTTCGCATTCTGTCCGAACTTTGCCGATCAATTGGATCCGCCTGGCACATACAACAACAACAGCACCTTTTTCTGCACAAGTATAAGCGATTTGTTCACCAAGCCCTGCTGATCCGCCTGTTATAACAACTACTTTTCCAGCTAAGTCTTCTATTGATGTCTTCATTTTTCTTCACTCCGTTCTTTTTTATTGAAAGGAATATCAAAACAATCAAAATCTTTTACTACTGTTGAATTGGGAAATACTGCTTGTGCTTCTTTCTCTAATTGTTGTGCTTCTTTTCCGAGGTAGCGAGCACTGATGTGAGTCAAATAAAGTTTTTTAACCTGAGCAGTCAATGCTGTTTGAGCAGCTTGCCGGCTGGTAGAATGAAAATAATCTTTCGCCATTTTACTATCCGCTTTTTTGGACGTACATTCATGAATCAAAACATCCGCATCTAAAGCTAATTTCACTGAATTGGGATGAACTCGCGTATCACCTAAAATCGTAATGATACGGCCCCTTTGCGCAGGTCCTAAATAATCTTTGCCATTGATCAAACGACCATCAGGCAAGGTGACTACTTGACCCGCTTTAATTTTACCATAAATCGGTCCGGAAGGAATATTTTCCTGATTCAGACGATCCACCTGCAGCTCGCCTGGATGGTCGGCTTCTAAAATGCGATAACCATAACAATTGATACGATGATCTAAAGCTAAACAAGTTACTTGAAATTTATCATCCTTGAATAAGAGACCCTCTTGCTCTATCTCATGAAATTCCAGCGGATACTTTAAACGCGAATCAGAGACTTTTAAGGAAACACGAACAAATTCTTCAATTCCCTTGGGTCCATAAATAGTCAAAGGGTCATCCCCGCCCTGGAAAGAACGGCTGCTGATCAAGCCAGGCAAACCGAATATATGGTCTCCGTGCAAGTGTGTAATAAAAATTTTTTCGATTTTCCGCGGGCGTACGGTAGTCCGCAATATTTGTTGCTGAGTTCCTT
>JAATEZ010000103.1 GCA_015655485.1 Lactobacillales bacterium
CTGTGATGCAAGAAAGTTATATTTTTTCTGATACAATAGCAAAGAATATCGCGATTAGCACAGATGATGTAGATATAGAGCGTTTAAGGCACGCGGTAAAGGTCGCTAATATTCAAGATTTTATTGCATCTCTCCCATTAGGATATGAAACAAAAATAGGAATGGAAGGCTGTGGAATCAGCCAAGGACAGCGACAACGTATTCTCATTGCAAGAGCTGTTTACAAAAACCCAGAATTCATTTTTTTGGATGAAGCAACCAATTCCTTAGATACCAACAATGAAAAAATTATCATGAAGCATTTGCATAAATTTTACGAAGATAAAACTGTGCTAATCGTCGCCCACCGATTGAGTACTGTAAAGGATGCTGATAATATTATTGTGTTGGACAATGGACGTGTTTTGGAAGAAGGAACACACAGCGAACTGACTGAGAAAAAAGGAGCTTATTACTCATTGATAAAAAATCAGTTGGAGCTAGGTAATTAAAAAAATTATCATGAAAGAGAATAAAGACATTTGTAAAGAACAAAATGAATTGCGAAGTGAAGAAGTTCAAGAAGTCATGGGGAAAGTTCCACCTTGGATTTTGCGTTGGGGAGTTACATTAATTTTTGTTTTCCTTATAGCTTTTTTTATAGGAAGCTATTATTTTAAATATCCTGACACATTAACAGCAGAGGTAGTCTTGACTACTACAATCCCTCCGGTAGAATTATATGCGCGTTCTACTGGCAAACTAGAATTAATTTCAGTTACCAATAAACAAAAAGTGGATGTTGGAACACTTCTCGCCGTAGTAAGCAATGCAAGCAACTATGCGGATGTTGAACGGTTGAATGAGTTGCTATCTCAATGGCAAACAGATAGAATTTCTACATTAGAATTGAATGCTTCACTTTGTAATAGGCGATGGCAACTAGGAGATTTACAAACAGTTTTTAGTACATTCTATAAGAGCCTAGGAGACTATCTTCTTTATCAGAAGATGAATTATTATCCCCCCAAGAATGCGTTAAAGTCTAAGCGAGATAGAATGCTGCATGAAATGAATTTCCGTCAAAATAAAGAGATAAAAAAAAGACAAGCACAAAAATATATGGGGATCCCAAAGTTACAAAACAGAGAAACGCTATTGGATTTGAAACTACAATACAAAGAAACGCATGAGCAATGCATATCAATGCTCAGTACATCTGCAGATCAATTAGATGCTCAAATAAAAAATTGGGAACAGACATATGTCGTAAAAAGCCCTATTCCAGGAAGTATAAATCTAATGAACGTATGGAGCTCTAACCAAAGTGTTGTTACAGGAGACTTGATTTTTATTGTTATGCCCGACCATCCTGGCACATCTATCGGTAAAGCTAAGTTGCCGGCTACCGGTGCTGGAAAAGTAAAAGTAGGACAAGCCGTCAATGTGCGAGTGAATAATTATCCTGATCAAGAATTTGGCTTTATGATGGGAAAAGTCAGTAATATATCAGAGATTCCAGATAAGAACGGAAATTATTTTGTCGAAATTAGTTTTCCAAAAGGATTAATTACGAATTATGGCAAGCGTTTACCATTGTCAAAACAGATGTCGGGAACCGCACAGATAATTATTCAAAACAAACGACTATTAGAACGTTTTATGCAGCCTATTGAGAAATTCCTAAAAGGAAACGAGCCATGAAATCTTTTTGCTATAATATTTCTATTGCAACAGCACGAACCATTTTTGAATTTACAGTCTGTTATTCGTATAGCAAACGAGACCTTTTTAAGAGATAGTTTTTTAGAACAGAAAAGCTATTTGATTTTTTTAGCATGCATTATTAGATCTGAAATCCATTAATCGTCAAGTTTTAGGCAATCATTGAAATATTTTCGAACCTTCATTCACTCGGAACCTCGATCCATAAAGGCTTGTGAATGGTAAAAGCCAAAAACACAAATGCAAGGGGATAAACATTTTTTTTCAGAAATCCTCCAACAATTTATCTAATGAAGCGGCAGATTCTTTCTTACCCGTAATTTTCGTGTATAACCTACTGCGTATGGAGCTGACTGTAGAAATAGAACGATGAATCAAATTAGCAATCTCACTAGGACTAAATTGAGCTTTGATTAAATTACAAACTTTTACCTCTACTTGAGACATATCCGGATATAAAGAAGGTAAACGTTTATTATAATCATTATATGTCGCATCAACGGCAGCTTTCAAATCATCCCACTGTGAAAAAGTTATTACGACATTTCCTTCAACTGCTTCAAAAAAAGCCATACGAATATTTGAATGCATAAAATCATTTTCCAGTTTTATGTTTCTATTTAGTTCACTTTGATACTTTTCATTCAAAAGTTCAAACTCGTTAATTTCGGACTTAAGCTGCTCATTCTCTACATTGCTC
>JAATEZ010000470.1 GCA_015655485.1 Lactobacillales bacterium
AATTCACAACACCAGACGCTAGAATCAAATTAAAAAAGTTATATCCTATTCTTTAAAAACTAGATGGATACAGTACTAGAAATGAATCGTATAATAATCTCATTTTTCAAAGTAAAATAAAATTTTCCGGCAGTCCAATTATAATATCTTCTAAAAACATAAAAAAACTTATTGGCTTCTTAAAAAAAACAGGTTCATTTATCCTTTTATTGTGTTCCCACATCCCCGCACCAACTATTACTCTCTCTGTGAAATAGTCTCTTGTCTCCCAATCCTGCTTCATTAACTTATTATATTACGTTAGTAAAATTCCATGATTTTCTTCAGCCCATGACATAATCTTTGGTTTTTGTTTCATAGAAGTTCCAATTCTCATGCTGCCATCTTATATATATTTTAACATGAAAATTAGTGATGATATGATTGAACTTAAAAAACAAATCGAAAATATTTTTTTACGATAATCTTACTGCGATTTGATAGTCTTTAAGCTTCAGAGATCTAGATTTTTTTATAAAAAGAAAAAGATGGCGGCTTTGAACTCGTCATCTAGTCATGGAATTTTATCTTTGCACAAAATATTTTATTATCAGATATCGATTTTTGGACGTCTAGCAGCATATTTTTTATAGTTTTTGCAGGAAATGTCTTTCTTTAATGCCTTTTTGATGGTGAGACAATTTCATCATAGAAAGACCACAAATGATTGATAGCCGACGTAATAAAAGTGGTATCTTGAGCAAAGCACAGCATATTGGCTCCAATATTTACCCATTCTTCAACACTCTTTCTCTCTATAGCCGGAAAAACTATAAATGGTTTTTTATATTTTTTGCATATTTGTGCAGCATTAATCATCATCTCTTTTATTTCTTGTCTCTCCATATCACCAGCAAATCCCATATCTAAGGATAAATCACCAGGCCCTAATGCGACTATATCCACTCCTTTAACTTGTACAATTTCTTCCAAATTATCATAACCGGATTTTTGCTCAATGATCATCATTTTTAAAGTCTCATTTTCAGCATTCTTTACATAGTTAATATAACTCATACGTCCATAATAAGAAGCTCGTTGAGGATTGCAGCCTCTCACACCTTTTGGAGGATAAGTACACGCAGCAACTGCTTTCTCAGCCTCTTTTGCTGTATTTATAAATGGAAATCCTATAATATCTGTTCCCATATCCATTATCGGTCTGACAAGAGCAGGATCGCTGCTTACTAATCGCACCAAAGACGCAGCACCACCGGCATGTGCTGCTATCATATGTTGTTGAATATCTTTGCGATCTAAAGCTCCATGTTCTCCCTCGATCCACACAAAATCATATCCAGATAAACCAACTAATTCACTGACAACGGAGTCAGCTAATGAAACCGCTACACCACATAGAATTTTTTCTTCACCTAATTTTTCTTTAATCATTCTGGCATATTTTTCCATAATAAATTCCCTTCATAATAAATCTTTTCTGTAATAAAAACTTTACAACTTCAACTTAGCTTGAAGTCAAGACTTTTTATTAATTTTTTTTGACCTATATGTGAAAATTTTTTATAATAGAATTATTGCTTTTAAAGATTGGGAGGTAAAAATATGCAGTATTCTATAACCGATGTTTCAAAAATAACTGATATATCTCCATCGGCCATTCGGTTTTATGAAGAAAAAGGATTACTATTGACAATTAGCAGGAAATCTAGCGGTGTTCGCTACTTTACAGAAGAGGATGTAGAACGATTAACTTTTATTACCGAATTAAAAAAAGCTGGATTATCCATAAAAGAAATTCATGAATGCTTTCATTTCTGTGATATGGGTGATGATACAATAGACAAAAGAATTAATCTATATCAACAACATAGGAAAAACATTTTAAATAAAATTAAAGATTTGGAACATTGTATTGAGCATATTGATGAAAAGATAACTTATCTAAACAGAAAAAACCTATAAAAAATAATATAATCTTGATTTTAAAGCGCGAGAAAATCTTACCGTTTCTTTTTTTCCAGCACTAAATCAAATTGAGCTGTCTGCGTTGCCTTTGTCTGCTAATCAAGCCATTTCACCGAAATAGCTGTCAACTTTTAATTTCCATTAAGGTTGATTTTAATTTCTGCAAAATATTCAGTGATGGAAGAATTAGTTTGTCATCATATCCACTTGAAACGATCCTTGCAGAGAAGTTAGAAACAAAACTGTCCCGAGGGATTGCTATGCTGTGTCTATCTTATCAAAACTGAAAGCGGAGCAGATGGACTTGCCTGCAATAGAGCAGGCATTAGAAAACACTAAGAATAAAAGTCGATCAGTATTTGAATTCTCGGATCACGGCTTGATTCTTGATGAAATCAAGAGTTCTGATTTTCAAAGACAGCTATGGACTAAATATCAAAAGCAGTATAGCTATGCAATACATACCAGTTTTGACGAAATGATTGAAACGACACTGGATCTATTAAAGAAGTGAGTTTTTTTTGCGGGAACAATTGAGCGCAGAACAATCAATTGGTGATTTGATCTGTGATTATTTCGACCAATCTATACAAAGTAAAATTGATACTCAGCAAAAATAGATTTTGACGGTCGATCATTTCCCGCAAACAGGCTTAAAAATTGAAATAAACAATCCAAAAAATATGCTTTGCTTTAGGGTATCTGATACATCATCACAATTCTAAACTGTATGTCAATACCTCTGTTTTACTTTCGGCGCGGTATCCTGTCTTTTCTGTTTTTAGTCAAGAAAAAGACGTTCATTTCTGAACGTCTGGAAAAGAGAAAAGAATCACAATTTTCACAGTACCGCTTAAATCTCATTCTCTATTTTTTTTATCTCCATAGTCTATATCAGCCGCAACAGAAATCTTGATATAGTTTTTAATCACTTTATTTCTAGTTTTGTCACCCTCACCAATGAAGACGATATGTTTGAAAAAGTGCCTAAAATTAAAAATTTCTACGTATCTGTTCGTTGTAGCAACACTATAGTCTCGACATGCCTTGAGGAGATAAAAAAGATGACGCGTTGAGCTGGTAATCCCTTGACGTCAGGGTATATTTCCGAAAAATTACCTATAAACGCAGATTTTTTCAGTCTCCTCCATCCTCCTGTTGCAAATTTAGCGCTGTCAGCTGCCATCATGCTTTCATTACAGTATATCGAAACAAAATTGTATACCAGACACTACGTTTGGGGTTCCGAGTAGTATGGTCAGGCATGACTATTATATAATCTTTCAACAGATATTATAAATTCACTCATCATATAGCACAAACTCATGATATTTCATTAAGAGAATATTCAATGTAACATTTAACCCAATCATTATCTGGAGATCCATACCCGAATTATTTGAGATTTTAGCTGACTCAAAGTATAGATTATACTGTGCATTGTCTTGTAAATAATTTTTACCTATCTGGGTAATTGCGGCAATCGGCACATTATTTAATTTTAAAATAGGAATAATTTCACGCAAACCCGGTGTTTCACCTGAAAGACCAGCTATAATAATTAAATCATCATTCGTAATAAGTGAATCGCTAAGTGCCAGATTCGTTTCTCCGCTTATCAGAATATTACTTCGACCGCTGACCAATAAATCTTTGCTGAATTCTTTTAAAAAATTATTTTGCGAAAAACCAGTTGCAAATAAAAAGACTAAACGAGCATCCTTCATTGCTGTAAGTAAAGAGGTCATATTCGTCTGTTCACAAATATGAAAAGTCCGACTGATATCATATTTCACTTTTCCAACTAAATCTTCCGGCTCAAATTGCGTCTGTTGAAGAGATTCTTTTAGCATATATTTCATTTCTGCAAACCCTTGAAAGCCTAATTTCTTGGCCAGTCTTAAGACTGAGCTTTTTGAGGATAACAAAAGCTCTCCCAACTCCACGATTGAACTATTAATTACCTTTTCCTTATTTTTTAATATAAATTGAAGCATTATCTTCTCGCTGTCAGCTAAATTATTGTAATGCAGCTTTACTTGCTGTTCAAAAATCATTTGCATCTCCTATTCACTTCTACTTAAATGAAAATTAAGGTATCAAAAACCTGCAGCTTTTGTGTTATCCAATGCACACCGGAATACTACGTAGCCATTGGCTTACTCTGCTATTATTATAACATAAAAGGATCTCTAAAAATCAGAGATCCTTTTTATTTTCTTTAAATCAAATAAATCAATGCCTCATACGGACTAAGCTCTGTTTTTTGTGCTAAGCATTGAGCAGAGGTCGTATAATTAGACAATAATAATTTGGCGCCTGCAAGCTCTTGAGGGATTTCATAATTCACCTTGTTTTCTGTAAACGAACAGATGACTATCAATTTTTGCCTGTTTAGTGTCCGTGTATAGCCGTATACAGCAGAGTCATTTGGATTTAGCAATTCATATACTCCATCGATGATCACTTCGTATTCTTTTCTTAATTTAATCAATTTCCTATAATGATAAAATACTGAATTCTCATCTGCTAAAGCTTGTTCCACATTGATTTTCGAATTATCCGGAGAAAAATCAATCCAAGGCGTTCCCGTGGTAAAACCAAACTTTTCTTTTGCCGTCCAGGGCATTGGCGTCCGTGCATTATCACGGGATTTCAAAAATACAGAGCGTTTGATATACTCCCTGTCAGCTCCTGCTGCCATCATCTCATCAATCGTCGCAAAGGTTTCAATATCCTGATAATGTTCCAAGTCTTCAAACGGGACATTGCGCATGCCAATCTCTTCACCTTGATAGATATACGGTGTACCCTTCATCATATGAAGCAAAGTCCCCAGCATTTTAGCCGACTCAACCCGATAAAAAAGATCATTGCCAAAACGTGTTACTGCGCGAGGCTGATCATGATTGCTCCAATATAAAGAACTCCAGCCTCTGCCTTCAAGCTTATCCTGCCACTCAGACATCACGTTTCGCAAATCGCTCATTTTAAAGCGTACATCTGAAAATTTTCCAAATCGTCCATAATCTAAATGCATATGATCAAAATGGAAAACCATATTCAATTCTTCGCGCTTAGGATCTGTATAAAGAATTGCCTGTTCAACGGTTGTATTTGCGGTTTCACCTACTGTCATAATATCATATTTTGACAGGACCTTCCGGTTCATTTCCTGTAAAAATTCATGAACACGCGGTCCATTTGATGCACCGACATAATAGCTCTTCGTGTAAACTGCTCCGGGCAGTGCCATCGGCCAATCCTGACGCTTGCTAATCAAGCTGATGACATCCATTCGAAACCCATCGATTCCCTTTTTAAACCAAAAATCCATCATTTGATAAACTGCTTCACGGACCTTCGGATTTTCCCAATTCAAATCCGGCTGTTCCTTCGCAAACAAATGCAAATAATATTGTCCCCGGCTTTCAACATATTCCCATGCAGAACCGCCAAAGGTAGAGCCCCAGTCTGTTGGTTCCGATCCATCCTCCTTCGGATCTATCCAAATATAATAATCCGAATACTCATTGTCACGCGATTCAGCGGACTTTATAAACCACTCATGCTGGTCAGAGGTATGATTGACTACCAGGTCCATAACGATCTTAATCCCTAACTGATGGGCTTCTTCCAGCAAACGCTCCAAATGCTTCATCGTTCCGTATACGGGATTAATTTGATAATAATCCGAGATATCATAACCGTTATCCACAAGCGGGCTTTGATAGATAGGATTCAGCCAAATAACATCGATTCCAAGTTTAACTAAATAAGGCAGTTTTTCAATGATACCGTTTAAATCACCCATTCCGCTGCCTGTCGTATCTTTATAGGATTGAGGATAGATTTGATAGACAACACTTTTTTTCCACCAATTTACCATCGCTATTCATCCTCCTCGCCTATTGTTTTATTTGCAATAAAATCATTGACATAAATTAATTGTTCCTGTGCTTCAGAAACAGCCGAGCGTATCGTATCCGCAGTAATATAGTCCTCAGTCAGCGAAAGAATAACAGACATCAATACAGGCAGATTCATCCCTGTAATAATATGAAAATGCGGATGTGCTAAATATCCCGTAAAGGCCTGGTTCACAGACCCGCCTAACATATCCGTAAATACGATTACCTCATCATTTTCTGTTATATCTTTAAGTATACGATTGATTTCTTCCTTTATAGGAATATTAGTCAAATATGCTGATATTGCGCTAATTTCCACAGTACCCGGTACGATATATTCTAAAGTATCTTTTAATCCCTCGGCAAATTTGCGATGAGACGCAATTATAACCTTATGCTTCATAAAAGCCTCCATTAATTTAAATTCTATGCTTTCAAAATCCCAAAAAATGATAAAACCAATGAAATACCAATCACCAGAAAAATGATCTTTGTCACCGACAATTTTTTGCCAGCAATTAATTTATAGATTAGAAAAGTAAGAAGAGCTGGTAATAAAGCCGGCATAATCTTATCCATAATCTCTGTTTGAATCGGTAATTCTACCTCTCCGGTCTTAAAGGTCAGAGCAATATTAATTTTTACAACAGAGGGGATCAGCGTTCCAATAACTGTTAGTCCCATTATTGATGCCGCCTCCGTGAACACCGATAGTTTATCTCCAAGTACCGTTACGAGCTTTAACCCTGAAGTATGACCGATAGAGAATAATTTTAACCGGAAAAATAAGAAAAATATATTTAAAAGCAGCCAAATAATAGAACCTGTCGGGCTTCCCTGCAATCCCATATAAGCTGCAATAGAGCCCATAATCGTTGGATACAATACCCATATCAAGGTATCTCCTACACCTGCTAAAGGTCCCATCATACCCGTTTTGAAAGCCTGAACAGCATCCTTTGACTTGATACCGTCTTTTTCTTCCATTGCAAGCGAGGCCCCTAACAAAAGATTGGCCATCCACGTTGTTGTATTGAAATAATTAAAATGATTTTTAAGCGATGCAACATACTCATCATCATCCGTATAAATCTTTCGAAGCGCCTTATTCAGTCCATAAACCACTGCAGGCGCTTGTTGATTTTCATAATTGAAAGTATTGCAGGCCATGAACATATAACGAAAAGCAGCCTGATTAATATCTTTTTTTGTTAATACACCTGCTTTGGCTGTTTTATCACTCATCAAAATCCTCCCCCTCATCAAATTCTGCTCCATTTGTGGCTGCTGGTTTTGCCATCATTTGCGTAAAATAATAATAAGCAAATGCAAAACCCAAAAGCGAAGCACCCAAAATCGGCAATTCTAAATAAGCTGATACAATAAACCCAATGACCAAAAAAGTTAAATATTTCTTTACGGGCATAAACTGCAACAAAAGTGCGATACCAACAACAGGCAGCATACTGCCGGCTATTGAGAGACCGTCAGTAAACCATTCAGGTACAAAATCCAAAATCAAGCTTACGATTTTATCCCCAAATAAAACACATAGTGTGGTAGGAACTGCAGTTGACAGGCCAAAAATTACAGGACCAAGCCAAAAAGAACGGTTCATTGCTTCAAATTTTTTCTCATCCGCTAATTTTTGTGCACGGTGACTAACATATGTATTGGCCAATTTAGCAAATACATCCAGCTGGATGCCTAACATGCCCACTGGAACACCGACTGCTAAAGCGACCGCTTTTGCCTGCTCGATGTCATTTGTTGTACGAATTGCCACATAAATACCGACAAGTGAGGCAAG
>JAATEZ010000402.1 GCA_015655485.1 Lactobacillales bacterium
ATCTTCTTGCAGTTTCAGGCAATTTAAAAAAACTGCCATGGTGTTGATGAATAACCTCAGTTTTTTATCATCATTAACCCATGATTTCGGCAAATATATGGAGTAGTCAAGCGCCGAATCGCTGGTTGGGTTGACTATTAAATTTCTCTCATTGGGGATATTTATTGAGAAAAACAATTCGGAGATGATTTCTATTTGAATATTAAAAAAATCACCGAAATCGTAGATTTTAACTTTAAGGTCATTCATCATAATGCCAGTCAGGCGTTGCGTTGACTTAATAGTTTTTACATTGCCATCGTAATATTCTTGAACGTTTATTTTACCGCCAATCGTCGCTTGAAGTTCTTTTAAGCTTAACATAGGAACTATTTAAGGTAAGAGAAGGCTCCGAGCCCGCTACACTTCCATGTAACTGTTCCGGAGCCTTAAATGGGAGCGTCGGTGGACTTTTTACTTAGCTTTTGGCGAAATACACAATGCACATAATCTCATTTAATGACTAAGTATACTATGCCAGCAATCCAATTTTCTCTAATTACTTAATATTTACCGTGATGGTGTCAAATTTTCTTGGGTAATCATAATAACCCGTATCTCCCAATACAAGCCGCACAGCGGTGTCGCCGACTAATTCAGAAGCTTTTAGAAAATTATATTTTTCGCTTATCCAGATAGGTGTGTCAGATCCCGATTTCCGGACTTGTATGACATCGTTGGTTGTGGCGCCTAAACCAACAAAGTAAACATTGACTTTGTCGCCGTTTGCCAGCTTATGTTCTGACAAAAGTGTCTCATCCTTGTCAAATATGGTGCAGGATTGAATAAAAAGTGCGACTGCGAATATTTTTAAAATCATTTTCATCGCTAATCTTCCTCCGAAAGATTTTCTTTATTGTTATTATAATAATTGAATCCTTGTTGAATCATTTTTTGGTCGGCAGGATCGTCCCCGTAAGGTGGAAGCATGCCAGGTCCTTTTACAGGCCTCGTTTCTCCATGCCCTGCACTAATTTCAATCGTTTCGTATTTCTGCCACTCAGGCTTGGATGTCCCTGCTTTCATCTGCGCAGCTCCGGCTTGCTGTAACAAGAAATCTTCAGTAAACAGGAAGAATCCAAAAGCCTTTCCGGTAGCTCCATAATGATAATTACCTAAATCTGCGGCAGTGTAGTCTGAGCCCTGGAATGAAAACTGTGTTTTAGTTTCTTTTCCCTTATCAAAATCATTTGCCAGGCTACATATAAGTTCGACCAACCACGCATTCAATCTTTCATAAGAGAATCCAAGCACAAACCTAACTTTCCAATAAAGATGTTGCGATTCTCTAATATTAGATGGAGGAGTAAAGAAGGCCGTTATAGGCATCAATATTTGACAGTCAAAAGATCTACTTGGAAATTTTGATGGAGTCGTCTTAAACAACAGTTATTGTGTTAGAATTTTGAATGTAGAACATAAAGGAACCCTCACGCCTATCAACGTAAGTATATATTATGATTTTTGAAATGTTATTATTTGTGATCGGCTGGGCGGAAACCCAGCTTTTTTTGAGTTTTGCCTAGTCGGACGCTAAAGCTATTGGGAAGATATTAGCTTGAAGATGGGGCTATTTTCGTTATTTTTGTATAGATAGTTCTTTGACCTCACCTCCCAAATCATCAACCTGATTGAAAATAATTGGCCGCTAAAAGGCAATGTTTGAAAATTGTTTGAAAATTTTGAAAATGACATAAAAAAAGGCCACTCGTTAAGAATGACCTTTTGTGCCCCGGACAGGAGTTGAACCTGCACGAAACTTGCGTTCCAAGGGATTTTAAGTCCCTCGTGTCTACCAATTCCACCACCAGGGCAATTTTTTTAAGTGCAAATATACACGGGATTTTAAGCACCGTGATAGGGTTAATCTGGTTTAACTTGGTTGAACCTATTTTAACTAATCAATTGATTTTGTGTTGTTTACAAATAATCATTTATTTTTGTTGAAACCCTTTTAAGGGCAATTAACTGGTGATTGTTTGCAATTCTGTTTGCAAATATTGTGATGGAAAGATTTTGTGAAAATGAAAATTATTCAGTTATGTCAGCAACAGCACGTATCATTCTCGATACCCGGAGAATGAAAATTAAAACAGGAAAGTACCCCCTGAAATTACAGGTTTCCTTCCAACGGGTAACGCAACGTTACCAGACAATTTTTGAATTGGCAGCGGTAGACTACCAAAAATTGAGCGCCCCACGGATCAATTCTGATCTATTATCCATGAGGGGTAAAATTAGGGAAATTGAAAAGTCGGCGGAGGAATTTATTGGGGAAATGGATGTGTTTAATTTTTACCAGTTTGAGCGGGATTTTATCGTTAATCATGAATTATTTAAGCCGAGGAAAAAGCAAGATGAACCGGAGCAGCCGACTCCCGCTTCTTACGTTTTTGATTTTTCGCCGTATAAAAGGCGTTTCCCTTTATTTGAGGAAGATCATTCCAGGCCTGGAAGTATTTCCATTGTTTTTTTCTCATATATTAAGAGATTGATAGAGGAACAGCGGCTTGGGACAGCACTTAGCTATCAGTGGGCGTATAATTCTCTAAAAAAGTTTAGGGGGAATGTATTGTTTACGGATATTACTGTCGGTTACCTTCACCAATATGAACAATACATGCGTAAAAAAGGTACTTCCAGAACTACCGTCGGCATTAAACTCAGGGCATTGCGTGTCATGTTTAATGAAGCGATAGCAATGGGCATTATTAAAAGGGAGAAGCATTATCCGTTTGGAAGGCGAAAATATCAGATACCTACAGGTCGTAATATTAAGAAAGCGTTGGTTATAGACCAAATTAAAGCGATTTATTACCATGAACCAGAGTGTCCAGATGAGAGAAAGGCCAAGGATTTTTGGTTGTTCTGTTATTTTGGGAATGGTATGAATCCGAAGGACGTTATGTATTTAAGGTACAAAAATATTCAGGATGACTTTATAGTTTTTATAAGATCCAAGACCGAGCATACTACGCGCACCGATCCTAAGCCTATTTCGGTGTATATTAATGAAGATATGCGCCGGATTATTGAGCAACGGGGAAATAAGGACAGAAGCCCGGAGAATTACATATTTCCGATTATAGATCCTGGTCTGGACGCAATGCAGGAATACGAATTGATAGCAGCATTTACTCAGTTTATCAACGACCGGATGATTAGAATCGGGAAGCGGCTAGGAATTGAGAAAAGGATCACTACGATCGTTTCCCGGCATAGTTTCAGTACACATTTGAAGCGCTCGGGAATCAGTACCGAATTTATTCAAGAAGCGTTGGGGCACATGGATAAAAAGACTACTGAAAATTATCTGGACGGATTTGAAAACGATGTAAAAAAAGAATATGCGGGGGTGTTGACTGCATTTAAGAGCAAAGAATTAAAGCCTCCACATGCCACTATACAAAAAGCTGATTCATGACGGGCTTTGGCGGTCCCCAAAACGGCTACCAAAGAGGTGGCCGTTTTTATGGTGAACTCTATGGCACAAATCTCGAACACTTTTTTGGATGATTTGAAGCTTTTAGCCAGTATGTTTTAGAAACTATCTGGCTCCTAAATTAACTTTTTTCTATTCATTTTTGGTTGATCCAGGTTTTAGCCTGAGTCAATTGTTAGAGTATTATGCAAGGTGACGAGATTGGAGTTAGAAAGGTTGTAAACATTCTGGCCCTTGTAACTGCAACTCGTATTAACAATCGCCCCTCATTAATCCGTTTAGCAACACTATCTGCGGGAATAATTTGTTTGTATGGTTCTTCCCAAATTATCACTTCATCAA
>JAATEZ010000313.1 GCA_015655485.1 Lactobacillales bacterium
AGCGGCTAAAATCAAAATATCTGTGATAGTTGGATTCAAGATAGATTCAATAATGTCTGCGGCGATCAATATTTCCAGACTCAATAAAATATATGTGCCTAAGTAATTTTTTATGAAATTATTGTTTTTTGCGACTTCTAAACGGCCTCTTTTGCTAAATTCTGAGCGGATAAAGTCGAAAGTTGTTTTCAAAACACCGCAAACTAAAATCATAATTGAAATAATATTGAGAAACAGTACAATTCCTTCTAAATAAGATTCTAAATAGTCCATAAGTCCACTCCTGTATACTTGTTGTCTTTATCATACTTTATGAGGGAAGAAAATTCAAAAAAATTATGAAATTTCATAAAACAAAGCTTGAGCTGCATATTTTCTTAAACTTCATGAGTTCAGATTTTTTCGGCAATCGATTTTTCGGAAAAGAGCGGAAAGCTCAAACGTGTTATAATGATCTTGAAGGAAGTGAACTAGATGAAAGTAAAAATCGAAAATCAAAATGGGTATTTAGCGGATAAATATTCAAAATATGCCATTGGCAATAACAGTTATGCGGGGTATCCGATCACCTCTTTTCCCATAGTCATCACAGAAGTTCCTGAACAAGCGGTCAGTCTGGCTTTAGCTTTAGTTGATTATGATTCGGTCCCTGTGTGCGGATTTACGTGGATTCATTGGCTGGCATGCAATATATCGGCGAAAATATCCTATATTCCGGAAAATGCCAGTCAAAACGAGGCAATTAAGATGCTGCAAGGTCAAAATAGTGCGGCTTCAAAATTCATCGGAGCAGCGGACCCTAAACTGATTTATCGTTATATCGGACCTTGTCCGCCAGATCAAGACCATGACTATCATTTAACAGTTTATGCCTTAGACAAATTCCTTGATTTAAAAGAAGGTTTTTATCTAAATGAATTTTATAAAGCTATGACAGATCACATTCTGATCAAGAGCGAAACCATAGTCAAAGGAAAAGTTTAGCGGTGAGTACAACGTGGATTTTCGGAGCTATTGCCGAAAAGTCAGGCCTATGAAGCTGAACAACGAAAAGCTGAATAAGCCGGTCTGGACTTTGAGCAATAGAGCTGGAAAATTTAAGCGGTGAGCATACCGTGGATTTTCGGAGCTATTGCCGAAAAGTCAGGCCTATGAAGCTGGACAACGAAAAGCTGAATAAGCCGGTTCAGCTCACAAGAAAAAAATGGTTTTTATTCCAGTTTCGTCAAAAAAGCTATGAAATCTTGAGATAAAAAGATTTCATAGCTATTCAATTAAAAATCAGGCAGATTTTTTTTCGTTGAAAGACTTTAATTTGATTGGCGCGGCAAGCGTGTTTGTGATGGGACACTTTCTTACGACTTCTTTGATAAATTGACTTCGTTCTTTTGAAGACAGGTTTGAAGAAAGCTGGATTTCATAAGTGATTTCTTTGAAGCCGCTGGTCTCGTTTGGCAGTGATTCAGTCGGCAACAGACATTCTCCTTCCACATATATCTTCAATTCATAGATTTTGATTTCTTTTTTCCTGGCTATAAATTCGGCAGTAATAGCAAGACCCGAAGCAAGAGAAGCTAAAAACATTTGAATGGGACTAGGACCCAAGTCAGTTCCGCCAGACATTTTGGACTCATCTAAAATAATAGTATGATGGCCTGTATTATTTTGTACTTGAAATCCGACTTGTAACAATTTTGCCTGCAACTCCACTTTCAATAGCAGCTCGCCTCCTGTTTCCATATTTCTTTGTTACATTGTAGCGTAAAAACTAATAATTTGTTAGAATAAGTTATGAATTATGAGAAAATTTAGAAAAATAAATGAATAAAATTTCATAAAAACTGAACGATCCATTGAGTTCAGGTTGTTTTCTTTTCTAAAAATTAGTATATTATAATAGTAAAACGTGTATGGAGAGTGGACGTAATGGAAAACGAGCAAAAAGATCTTTCAACTTCTTGGTCTAAACGTTTAGACTATTTTGCGGAAAATAATAGAAAAGCAATAGGGATCGGATTGGTCGTTTTGGTCCTGATAATTACCTTAAGCTGGATAATTTTACCAAGGATCCAAAAAAATATCAGAGTAAGTCAGACAAGTGAGGTAATGGAAAAACAATTTTCAACTAAAAATATTGATGTGCTTTCTTATGAGCAGGCCAGCAAGGCAATTTCACAGAAAAAAAAAGTATCTATTCTGTTTACCCCTATCAATACAAATGATTTTAAGACTATTCAAAAAATTTTGGTTCAAACAAAAAATACTAAAAAATTAAATCAGACACTATTTGTTTATCCTTTAGTTTATTCAAAAGATACAGAAATCAAGAAATATAATCTGGAAAATAAACCAACTCTAATTTATTTTGAACAGGGAAAAGAAGCTGGG
>JAATEZ010000130.1 GCA_015655485.1 Lactobacillales bacterium
ATGGTTTTATCTATGTAGATCAGAATGATTTGGGACAAGGGAGTTTAAAGCGATACAAAAAAGATTCCTTTTATTGGTATAAAAAGATAATTGCAACCAATGGCGAAGCTTTATAGATATGTAAAAAAAATGACTGGGGATACCGATCTTATTTTGAAATCGGTCCCCATTTTTGTTTTGTCTAAATTTAACGAGCAGCAGAAAGTTAAGTAGTTCAGAGATAATGTTAAACGATAGGCAACTATATCAATTGCCTATTAAGTTCGTTCAGGGAGTGACTAGTTAACAGCTGTTTTTTGTTTTGAACCGGCGGAAAGATCAGGCAGATCTTTTGTTCGGTGATTAAGGGACTGATCTCAGCCAATGACTTGGCCGGCAGTGTCTGCTGATTGGTTGTAAAAAAAGGACAACATCGATTTTAGTGCACGATGTATTTTGCTGAGAAAATAATAATGAAAGAATTGTCTCCGCGTCTCGAATTTGAGGCGTTTTTTTATGGCTTTTCGGAAAAAGCTTCGAATTCTGAGACCATTAAGCAGCTGGAGGACAAAAAAATTGTGAAATGGCGATGGGATCCTTTGCTCTTTCAATGCGATTCCGCGATCAGAGGGCACCAATCCCGAATATCCGCTTAACCGATCGTAAAACTAAATAAAAATTAATTTTGCTGCGCTGAGAAAGGAAAAGGTATATTTCCCTTCCTCACAAGATAAAAACCGCTGCATAGCTGGATGAGTCCAAAGATGAAAAATAGAACATGCAGCCAGTTGACGGCTAAAAGCATGAGGCATTGAATAACTATCCAGGCGCATTGAATCATCCCCATTAAGCATTCATAATAAGGAGAGTATTTACTTCTGATATTGAGCCGGCCAACGGTTAAATTCCCCACTCCAATGATCAGCAAAAGAAAAAGTCCCGGAATCAAAAATGTTGTAAAGGGTGAATTGACCAGCATACTGGTATCAATACCAACGGAGATTCTTGCATTAGGAGACAGTGCTAAAAATCCGCCGGCGATGCCGCCCGCGCCAATAACCATATTCAATAGAAACAATATCCGCTTTAATACCATCTTCGATTACTCTCCTTTTTGTATGCACCTGAGTGATTTATTTTCTTGAGATCCTTAATATTGGTTATCAAGAGTTTAACATAAATCTTGCCGCGGGTGGCTCAAACTCCGCAAATTTTATCGGAAATAATCGGTATAAAATGGATTTTTTAACTAGCAGAATGCAGTGAAATGGATATCTATAACCGATTCCAGTATAAAATGTGAAGCAGCAGTCTCAATTACGGACAGCCGGCTGAAAATCGAAAATCCTGATCTGGATAGATATATGTAAACAGTCTATGATAAAATGAAATCAGTTAGATGAGAAAAAGGAGTTAGGCAGAGATGAGAATAGCCGTTTGCGACGATGATCCGATTCTCAGGCGTCAGGCAGGGGAGTATATTGCGAATTATCCAGGCAGTCTGGATATTCGATTAGACGAATTTTCTTCAGGAAAGCAGCTTTTAAAGAAATTTAAAAATACAAAATATGATTTGATTTTTTTAGATATTGAGATGCCGGGGATGGATGGAATGGCTGTTGCCAAAGAACTGCGGCGGCTGGATGAAAAAGTTTTTCTGGTTTTTTTGACAAGTCATCAGGAAATGGCAGTGGCAGGTTATGAGGTGGCGGCTCTCCGCTTTTTGGTGAAGCCGATAAATAGGAAGTCGATTCATGATTGTATCCGGCTGGTTCAGTCCAAATTGAAAGAGCAGATCCTGCTGATTCATTCAAAGGAGCAGGAGGAGATCCTAGTGCCGGTTGCTTCAATTTTATTCATTGAAGCACAAAATCAGGAGGTGGAAATTGTTACGGAGCAAGGAAAACTAACAGAACGGCAAAAATTGAATTTCTACGAAACGGTCTTAAAAACTGCAGAATTTTACCGGTGTCATCGCAGTTATTTGATCAATTTGCTTCAGGTAAAAGGGCTTCAGAAAAAAACAGTGATCATGAAAAATCAAGTGAGTATACCGGTCAGCCGCAATAAGGAAAAAGCTTTGCGGCAGGAATTATTGCGGGCGATCCAGAAAAAATAGGAGGAAGAGGCATGATGCTGCTGATTTACAGTTATATCTCTGGTGTCGTTAATTTTTTTCTGGCGCTTTTTATTCTGCAATTTTTTTTCCTGCCCAAATTGCGCCTCACGAAAAAATTAACGCTTTTTTCAATCGTTGCGCTGCTGCCGCAGCCGATTTTGCTGGTAAAACTGCAATTTAATTATTATAGTTCGCTTTATTTTTTAGCG